>JANNKN010000675.1:0-3920 GCA_031396315.1 Deltaproteobacteria bacterium | reverse complement strand
CGCATCGAGGTCTCCGCCGAGGCCCGTGCGCGCGAGCTGCTCGGCCACCACGTCGCGCGTGCGCCGCCCCGCGAGCTGTGGATACGGCGGCGCACCGAGCACGCCGAGCCGCTGCCAGGTCTCCTCGTAGGCGCGCGCGTGGCATGTGTCGCTTCCGACCAGCACGCCGTCGAGGTCGAAGATCACCAGCGCGAAAGGCGGCGTCATGCGCCGCGGAGCCGGCCCGTGATCAACGCGCCGAGCGAGCGCAGGCCGTCGCCGACGGTCGTGCGCTTCGCCTGCTCTGGCGACATCGACAGGAAATGCACCGGCGTCTCGAACAGCTCTCCGCCGCTGCCGAGCACGAGGCCGAGCAGGCGATGGTTCAGCGCCTTGTCGTCGAGCGCGAAGCCCACGCGCTCGAGCAGCTCCCGCCGCACGGCGCGTGCGCCGGTGAGCGTGTCGCTGACGTAGCGCCCGAACAGCGCGAGCGTCGCGAGCGAGAGTGCATGGCTGCCGAGCGAAGAGAGTGCGCCCGCGAGGGGGCTCTTCTCGAAGCGCACGCGATAGGACTCGCGCACATCCTGCACCGAGAGCCGGCGGCTTCCCCAGGCCGCGTCGACGCGCCCGTTCCGTAACAACCCGAGCAGGCTGACGAGATCCTCTCCGCGGTACATGCCGGACGACTCGAACAGCGCGACATAATCGAACCCACCCGCCTGCACCGCGGCGCGGAACGCCGCGACGTCGCCGTCGCGCGTCCCCGGCTCGCGCACGTTGCGCGCCGCGGCGGGCAGCGCGCTCGTCAGCTCGACGGGCAGCGACTGCTCGCACGCATACAGGAAGGTCACATCGACGGGCAGACTCGCGAGCCCCGCGCGCGTCGCTTCGAGCACGCTCTGCGCGAGCTTGTCGCGCGAGTCGGTCTCGAGCAGCAGCACCGCGACGCTCGGGCGCTGCTCGCGCGTCGTCAGCGCATCGACGAACGGCGCGATCACCTTCGCCGCGTCGTGGCGCCCGGTCGCGGCGTCCTCCCAGTTCGCGATGCGCACGAGCCGCGGATCCTCGAGCCGCCGCAGGCTGCCGAGCGGGATGTACGGCGTCTCCGCCTCTGCGCGCTCGGGGTCGTTGATCAAGTAGTGCGAGATCAGACACGGCGCGGGCAGTGGGTTCACGCCCTTCTCGCGCAGGTAGTAGAGCGCCTTCTCGACGATCTCGACCGCGTTCGCGTCGGGAATCTCCGCATCCTCGTGGATGTTGGTGACGAGTACTTTCGCAGCGTGCAGGTTGCGCGCGATGCGCGAGCCGAGCCCCGGCGTCAGATACGACGGCAACAGGCTCGAGTGCTGGGTGCCGGGCGCATACACGATCAGGTCCGCTTGATCGATGCGTGGCAGCAAGGCGGGGTTCAGCCGCAGCGTCGTCTCGTGCGCCGCGATCGCCGCGCGCAGCTCGGCCTCGCTGCCTTCGGTCTTCTCGAGCGTCGCATCCACCAGGTAGATCTCCTGGATGTAATTACGGCGCCCGGCATCGACGATGTCGGCCTCGCTCGCGAGCAGTACGCCCGAGCGGTCGAGCGCGACGAGCACGGCATTCGCGCCGTCGGTCACGTCCATGATCACGCCGGCCGGCACGCCGACGAGCGCGGCGTAGCGGTCGACGGCGCCGTTGAAATCGCGGCCGGCGAGCAGGAAGTGGCCGGCGAAGACGAGGTTCCCGACGGCGCAGTCCGTGAAGTGGAACTCATCGCGTCCGGTCGCGAGATCGCGCTCGAAGGCGGCGAGCGCCTCGCGCAGCGCCGCGCGCGTCTCGACCGGGAGCTGCTCCGCGAGCGCAGCGACGCGCGGCGCCGCCGCCCCAGCTACGGGCGCGCCGGGCTCGATGCAGCGCAGCGCGGCCAGTGCATCTTCGCGAGAGCACGGCTCGGGCAAGCGGTGATCGAGCAGCTCGACGAGTGCGCCGGGGCAGGATTTGCACGTCGCGGCAATCGTCGACGCATTCTTGCGAAAGTCCGAGGGCCCGAGGCAGTTGCCGAGGTAGCGCCGCACTTCGCCGGTCGACTTGCCGTCGTCGTACCCGTTGATCGCGACGGTCAGATCGACGTTCGGGTTCGCGGCGAGCAGGCGCACGAGCGCGCCGGAGCCGCGGCCTCCGGAGAACACGATCGCTCGAACTCGTTTCGCGTCGCCTGCGCTCACATCTCGCCTCGCCGTCAAGCTACATCGGCTGCCAGCGTGCCCTTCGGTAGGTGGCCGCCCAGTCTTCGCGGTGACGCACGAGCAGCCAGGCCATCAGCAGGGGCGGCGCGGCCTTCACCGCCAGTACGGGCAGCAACGCCGCCAGGCCGAGCCCCTCGATTCCGCGGGCGAGCGCCATCGTGAACACGAGGTTCTGCGCGAGCGCTAGCGCGACGAGCGTCGCGACGAGCCGTCGCACCGCCCGCGGCGCCTCATCCCAGCTCGCGAGCCAGAAGGCCACCGGCAAGAACAGCACCGCGAGGTAGTGCTCCCAAGCGGTCTGCGCGAACAGCAGGAAGAAGCAGAGCGCGAGCGTCCAGTGGTGATGCGTGCGCCCAGCGGCCGGCAGCTCGGTGCGGCGCGTCCACCACGCCAGCGTGCCGAACGCGGTGAGCAACGCCGCCTGCGCTGCGAGCACGAAGCCGCGCGGCAACGCGACCGAGGCGGCCTCCGCGCCCGCTCGCCACCACGCGATTTCATTGGGCACGATCCACGGCGAGCTGTTGTTCCACCAGCGCGCGACGCCGCCCGCGTTCGCGAGCATTTTCGCGATGAACGTTTCGTGCACGGGCCAGCCGCACAGCGCGAGCGAGAGCGCGCCGAGCCAGGCGCCGTGCAAGAGCGAGACACCGATGAAGCGCGGCCCGGCGAGCAGGCCGAGGAAGCCGAAGCCGATCAGGAACGCGGGCTTGATCAGCACCGTGATGCCGAAGCAGAGCGAGGCCCACCCGCTGCGCCCACGCTGGTGTGCGAGCAGCCCGAGCGTCAGCAGCAGGAACGCGAACGGCGTCGTCTGCCCGCCGACGCGGTAGATCGTCCAGAACGGCTGGAAGAGCAGGGCTGCCAGCGCGAAGCGCGCCGCGTAGCGCGCGATCGCGGCGGAATCGCCGCCGAGTCGCGCGCGCCCCTCGCGGAACAACAACCACAGCGCCGTCCAGAGCGCCGCAGTGCCCGCGAGCTTGAACGCGACGAGCGCAGCGAGCGGCGAGAGCAGCGCGAGCGGCGCGTACAGGAAGGCGCTGATCGGCGCACCGTAGAAGTCGAGCTTCGTGCTGGGCGCCTCGCCAGCGATCGCGGCGCTGGCGTCGTAGATGTCGACGAGCTGCCCCACGGCTACGCGGCGCCCCGTGTCGTAGAAGTTGGCGAAATCCCAGCCGATGCCGGCGGGCAGCGCGATGCCCGCTGCGCAGCCGAGCGCCAGCAGCGCGAGGGCGATGCGCGCGATCTGTCGGGCTCGTGCCTCGCTCATTGGGCACCGGCGGGCGTGGCCGCGCTCGCCGCGGGCACGAGCTGCAGTTCCGCGAGAAAGCGCGCGATGCGTTCGCCCGCGCGGCGCCGGCCCGCGGCCGTCAGGTGAATCCGATCCGCTTCGAAATCTTGCGAGGCGTCGAGCTCGTCGAACAGATCGAGCAACGGGATGTCGAGCCGCGCGCACACCTCCGCGAGCCTGCGCTGCGGGAAGCGCACGAACGCGGCGTCGCGCGCCAAGTAATCAGGGCGCAGCTGATCCGCGAACGGAAACACCACGACGAACACGGAGAAGCCGCGCTGTTTGCCGAGCTCGCGCACGCGTCCGAGCTGCGCCTCGACATCGCGCCACGGAGCCTCCTGCCACGCGGTCGCAAAATCGGGCCGCAGCTCGAAGCTGAACTGATCGCCCGCGTAGAGCTCGATCAGGTCGTCGAAGATCGCGAGCTCGCTGCG
>JANNKN010000605.1:0-5132 GCA_031396315.1 Deltaproteobacteria bacterium | reverse complement strand
CCGCACACGCCGTGGCCGCTCGTGCAACCGTTTCCGAGCGCGGTGCCGAAGCCGACCAGCAATCCGCCCGCGATCAGCAGCGGCCAGCTCGCGCTGATCGCGAAGCCGTGCAAGTCGTGGGTCGCGCGGATCATCGTGGTGGCACCGAGTGGGAGCCCGAGCAGGAACGCGGCGCGCCAGGCGAAGTCGCCGCGCGTGGGCGGCAGTGCGCGCGAAAGCACCCCGCTGATGCCTGCGACCCGGCCATCCGTGAACAACAAGAGCGCAGCTGCGAGCCCGATCAGCGCGCCGCCGAGGATGCCTTCGAGCGGTGTGAACGGCGTCGCCATCTCAGATGCCTGCGCCGCCCTCGTAGTCGGGCTCGATTTGAGCGCCGCTCATTCCGCGCGACGCGCGGCCGGCGGCGAGGCCGAGCGCCAGCAACAACGCGGCAAACACGAGCTGCGGGCCGCTGCGCGGCAGCGCAGCCAGCGCGTCGCTCGCCCAGCGATCGACTTCGCGCACCAGGATCAGCGCCGCCATCGCGAGCACGAAGCCCGCGAACGCGCGGCGCACCGCCGCGGGATTCACGCGGCGCGCGAACGCGGAGCCGACGAACGAGCCCGCCACTGCGGCGAGCGTCACGAAGCCGACGAGTCGCCAGGGCACCTCGACATGGCTCGCGTAGCCCGCGAAGCCGGCAGCGGTGTTCATCACGATGATCGCGAGCGAGGTGCCCACCGCGCGCTGCATCGGGAGGCCCGCCCAGAGCGCGAGTGCGGGTACGATCAGGAAGCCGCCGCCCGCACCGATCAGGCCGGTAAACAGGCCCACTGCGAGGCCTTGCGCGACGAGCCGCGCGGGCGCGCGCCGCACCGCGCTCTCGTCGGGCGCGCGCCGCCCGCGCCACATCGCGACCGCCGTGATCGCCATCATCACCGCGAACATCAGTAGCAACAGCGAGCCGTCGAGGAACGTGGCGACGCGCCCGCCCGCGTAGGCGCCGAGCATGCCCGCAGCGCCGAACAGCAGCGCGGTGCGCACGTCCACGTTGCCCGCGCGCCAATGCTGCGCAGCGGCCGACAGGCTCGCGCCGCCGACCACGAGCAGCGAGCTCGCGATCGCGACCTTCGCTTCGAGCCCGAACACGTAGGCCATCAGCGGCACCGTGAGGATCGATCCGCCGCCGCCGAAGAAGCCGAGCGCGACGCCGACGAGAACGCTGAGCGCGTAGCCGAGGGCCGCCACGCTCAGTCGCCGCGCCGCGCGCCAGGGCGCATCACAGGCCCGCGAGCGCGGTGCGGAATGCGGCGAGGCTGACGTCCGTGTCGGGTGGCGCGCCAGCCGCGCGCGCGGCGGCCTCGATCCAGTCGAGCGCGCGCGCCGCAGCGGACTTCGTGCGCGCCGCGGCCAGCGAGCCCGCTTCTGCTTCGAGCTTCGCGCGCACGGCGTCGCGCGGCTGCGCGCTCACCTGTGCGAGCCAAGCGAGCGCGTTCTCGACCAGCGCCGCCGCGTCCGCATAGCGCGTCTTCTCGACTGCGAGCCCCGCCTGGTTCCATGCGATCATCCCACCCAGGAGATTCGTCGCTGGCCCGTAACCGAGCGCTTCGAGCTGCTGGCAGGCCTTGGCCGAGCGCGCGCCGGAGCGGCACACCAATAACAAGTTCCGCCCGCGCGGCAGCTCGCTCGCGCGCGCCTCGAGCTCGGACAGCGGAATCAGCAGCGCGCCGCGCACGTGGCCGAGCGGCCCGGCGTACTCGTGAGCGCCGCGCACGTCGACGGTGAGGAACTCGCCGAGCTGCGCATTCGCGCCGGAGACATCGAGCTCGTTCATCGCGTCACCTCTTGCCGAGCACGTCCAGCGGAATTCTAAGGTACGAGACCCCGTTGTCGTCGGGCTCCGGCAGATCTCCCGCTCGGATGTTGACCTGTACCGAGGGCAAAATCAGCAGAGGCGCCTCGAGTTGGGCGTCGCGCGCGCTGCGAAAGGCGATGTACTCGGCGCGCGTCGTGCGCGCAGAGATCTGCACATTGGCGCGCTTCTGCTCGCCGATCGTCGATACGAAGGCGAGCGCGCGGCCGCCGGGGCGGTAGTCGTGGCCCGTGAACACTCGGGTCGCGTCGGGCAGCGCGTAGAGGCGCTGGATCGAGTCGAACAGGATCCCGGCGCTGCCGCCGGGGAAGTCGCAGCGCGCCGAGCCGTAGTCGGGCATGAAGAGCGTGTCGCCCACGAACACGGCGTCTTCGCAGCGCAGCGCGATGTGCGCGGGCGTGTGGCCGGGCGTGTGCAGCGCCTCGATCGCGAGCGATCCGACCTGGAGCACCTCGCCGTCCCCCAGTAACAGGTCGAACTGGCGGCCATCCACTGCGAAGTCGCTCGGCAAGTTGTAAATCGTGCGGAACGCGCGCTGGATTTCACCGATGCCCGCACCGGTGACCGTGCGCGCGCCGAGGCGCTCCTTGAAGTACGGCAATCCCGTCATGTGATCGGCGTGGGCGTGTGTATCGACCACGAACGGGAGCGCGAGCCTCTCGCGCTGCACGTAGGCCGCGAGGCGCTCGGCGGATGCCCAGGAGGTGCGGCCGCTCTTGGGCTCGTAGTCGCGGATCGGATCGATCACGACGCCTGTAGTGGCGTCGTGCACGACGTAGCTGAGCGTTCCGGTCGACTCGTCGAAGAAGTGCTGGATCTTCAAGGGCGACTCCGTCGACGCGCAGTCGCCTCAGTGCGCGCGCCCCAGCTCATCGGCCAGCGTGCCCGTAACACCTCCACAGGCCTCGAGCTGCGCGCGCAGCGTGGCAATGCGGCGGCGCCTGCGCTCGCGCTTGCCGTCCGTGTCGCACAGGCGTTCGAGCACTTCGTCACCCCAAGCGATGTGCTTTCGCGTGCGCCGCACCGCATCCTCGAGCAGCTCGATGGTCGGCGCATCGCTGATCTGATCGGTCTCGCGCATCGTGCGCTCGTAGACCGCGAGCAGGTGCGGCTTCAGCACGTCGAACACGCCGGCAATCTTCTCGATCGAGAGATCCGGCGTCTCGGGCTCCGAAAGCGCATTTACGAGCTTCGCGAAGCCGTCGTTCGCGGCCTCGCTCGCGTCGACTGCCTTGCGTCCACAGCGCAGCTCGGGGAGGCGCTTGCCGAACGCGTCGGCGCTCAGCGCGCAGTCCCACACGATCTTGCCGAGGCCCGTCTTCACGGGAACTTCGGGGATCGTCGCGATCCAGCCGCCGAGAATCATCATGGTCCACTCTTCCGCGTAGCGGAAGTTGCGCACGCGCCGCGCCATCGACTCGACGTCGTAGCGGCCAACCAGCTCGCGCAGATCCCCGGGCACTTCGAACGCGCCGTAGGGCGAGAATGTCGTGCGCTCGTCTCGGCCGTAGCCGGGATACATCCGCTCGCTCACGACTTCGCTCCCGCGGCCTGCGCCTTGCGGGCGTGATGGCGTTCGCGCAGAACGCGCGCGGCCTCGCGCATCGTCTCGCGTGACGGGCCCTCGCCGCACAAGCCGACGAGCTCCTTCAGCTCTTCCTCGGTGAAGCCCGCTTCGCGCCGATCGTCGAACGCGATCGGAATCGCGGAGTCCTTCCTCTCCGAGCGCGCGCCGCCGAAGTTGAATTGCTTGTCGACCTGCTTGCGGAAGTCATTCGCGCGCTTCAAACGCTCTGGGTCGTTCTTACAGAACTCGCGCACCCAATCGCTGCCGAAGCGCACGTGGGTGAGCTCGTCCGCCAGCACATAATCGATTGCTTGGCGCATCTTCTCGTCGCCGATCTCTTCCGCGTAGCGAATCATGTCGCGGAAAACGTCGCAGGCGAGGCCCTCGAGGCCGCGGTTCACGCCCGCGACGCGCAGCGCCGGATCGTCGGAGCACGCGCACTCGAACAGGAACGTGCTCTCGGGAAACATGCCCGGCGTCGCGCCGACGTGCTCGAGCAGCTTCTCGTAGATCTGCACGTGGCGCGTCTCGTCCCAGCACTGGCGCGCCATGTTCATCTTGAACTCCCACGGCGCATCCGGGAAATCCCAGAGCGAGCGGCCCGCGCCTTCGAGCGCCTGCAGCTCGCCGACGTAGATCCCATGCATGCGCAGCTTGATGCGCGTCGGCGTGGCGGGATCGCCGGGCGTCAGCGCCTGGGTATTGGTCATTAGGCTGAAGCCCGGGCCGTAGGCGTCGTAGAGCGGCTCGGCCTGGGTGCCGCGCGTCGATTTCTCGATCAGCGGATCGAACTTTTCGAACAGCGCGTCGACCGCGTTCACGTCGTCGGGCAGCTCCGCGATCAGACTCGAAAGCGCCGTCGTCTGGCGCGTGAAGCGGCTGTCGCGAGCGAGTTCTTCGTGCTGGATGAAGCGTTTCATCGGGAGCCTCCAGGCGGTGTGGGCGCAGGATAAGGCCGCGAGACTACGACTGCGACACCGCGCGATCCGGCAGGCGGGGCGCGCTAGCGCGCCGCCTCGTCCTCGCTCGCGAAACCCGGCGCCGCCACCATCCACCCCACACCCACCGCAAGCAGCGCGCCCGCGGTAAGCGCGATCGTGATGCGCGGGCCGAGTGCGCCAGCGAGCAGCCCGCCGAGTACGGCGCCCGCCAGCGCCGCCCAGCCTGCGAAGAACGAGAAGGCGCCGTGCACGCGGCTCTGGAAGTCGGGAGGCGCGGCTTGCTGGCGGGCCGTCAGCGAGTGGATCTCGAACACGGCGAGGCCGGCGTCTCCCAGTTGTTGGGCGAAGATGCACGCGGCGCCGAGGAACGTCGGTCCAGGCGCGAGCGCGAGCACGCCCGTAGCGAGCGCGCCGCCCACGAGACCTGCGCCCATCGCGTTGCGCGCGCCGAGCCGCTCCCCGAGCCACGCGGCGGCGAGGCTGCTCGCGAGCGCGGCGATCGAGCCGACCGCAAACAAGAGACCGAGCACACCGGGCGTGAAGCCGAGCTGCGCGCGCACGAACAGGAAGTAGACGACGCCGAGCGCTTCGCTCGCGAGCACGATCGCCAGCGACGCTCCGGCGAGCGCGCGCAGCCGGGCGTCGGCGCGGATCGCGGGCACGCCGGCGAGCGCCCGGCGCAAGCCGCGCTCGCGCGCCGGGCCCTCGCGTCGGGCGGCCTCGCGCTCGGGAATCCCCGCGAGCAGCGCCGCCGACGCGAGGTAGCTGAACG
>JANNKN010000604.1:0-2196 GCA_031396315.1 Deltaproteobacteria bacterium | reverse complement strand
GAGCGAGGGAGAAGTGGGGGCGGGGAGACGTCACGCCGCGCAAGCTACGCGCGCGCACAACGCCGCGCGAGGGCGGCATGTGCGCGTACGTGCGCGTGAGCACGGCCGTGCGCGTCAGCTCGCGAAGCCGCTCACATACGGGAGGGTGCGCGCGGTGCGCTCGATCGCCACGCCCGCCTCGACGAGCACCGCGGTCGCGTTCCAGCTGCCTTCGAGCAGCGCTTGGCGCGTGCCGTCGCCGATCGTCGCGGGCATTACACCGGCGCGCGAAGTCACGGTGCGCGCGGTAAGGTCGACCACGAGTTGTTGGGTCGGGTCGAGCTCGACGCCGTCCATCAACGCGGCGAGATCGCGCTCTCCGAGCGTCACGCAGGGCAGGCCGAGAGCGGTGCAGTTGCCGTGGAAAATCTCCGCGAACGAAGCGCCCACGAATGCGTTGAAGCCGAAGCGCATCAGCGCCTGCGGCGCGTGCTCGCGCGAGGAGCCGCAGCCGAAGTTGCGGCCGACGATCAAGATGCCGGCGCCGGCGAAGCGCTCGTCGTCGAGCGGGTGGTTGCCCTTCGCCTGCTTGCGATCGTCCTCGAACGAGTACTGCCCGATGCCGTCGAACGTGACGCAGCGCAGGTAGCGCGCCGGAATGATGCGGTCCGTGTCGATGTCGTCGCCGCGCAGCACACAGCCGGTGCCTTGGACTCTTTCCACTACGGCGGCCACTAGAGTTTCTCCCTTACGTCGACGACTCTTCCCGCCAGCGCGGCCGACGCGACCATCACCGGCGACATCAGCAGCGTGCGTCCGGTGGGCGACCCCTGACGGCCCTTGAAGTTGCGGTTGCTCGACGACGCGCACATCTCGCGGCCCTGCAGTTTGTCCGGGTTCATCGCGAGACACATCGAGCAGCCCGCCTCGCGCCACTCGAAGCCGGCGGCGCGGAAGATCTCGTGCAGCCCCTCGGCTTCGGCTTGCTTCGCGACTTGTTGCGAGCCGGGCACGACCAGCGCGCGCACGCCGGGCGCCACCTTGCCGGTGCGCGCGACGCGCGCGGCTTCGCGTAGGTCGCTGATGCGCCCGTTCGTGCAGGAGCCGATGAACGCGACGTCGATCTTCGTGCCGGCGATCTTCTGGCCCGGCGCGAAGCCCATGAACTCACAGGCCTCGGCGAAGCTCGCGCGGTCGGCGTCGGCGACGCGCGAGAGCAGCGGGAGCGCCTCGTCCACCCCTAATGCTTGGCCGGGATTGATGCCCCAAGTGACGGTGGGCGGGATGTCGCGGGCCGCGAATTCGACGCGGTCGTCGTAGTGCGCGCCCGCGTCACTCGCCACGCCGCGCCAGTACGCGACGGCTCGCTCCCAACCCGCGCCGGTCGGCGAGAACTCGCGCCCGCGCAGGTACTCGATCGCGATCTCGTCGGGGCACACGTAGCCGACCCGCGCGCCGCCCTCGATCGACATGTTGCAAACGGTCAGGCGCTCCTCCATCGACATCGCTTCGATCGCGGAACCCGCGTACTCGTAGGCGAAGCCGACGCCGCCGTTCACGCCGAGCTTGCGGATGAGATGGAGGATCACGTCCTTCGCATACACGCCGGCCCCGAGCTTGCCGCTGACGTCGATGCGGCGGAGCTTCGGCTTGTTCATCGCGAGGCACTGCGTCGCGAGCACGTCGCGCACCTGAGAAGTGCCGATGCCGAACGCGATCGCGCCGAATGCGCCGTGAGTCGAGGTATGCGAATCGCCGCACGCGACCGTCATGCCCGGCTGCGTGAGCCCCAGCTCTGGGCCGATCACGTGCACGACGCCCTGCTTGCCGGAGCTCGGCAGGTAAAGCTGGATGCCGTGCTCTGCGCAGTTGCGCTCGAGGTGGACGAGCATCTCCTCGGCAAGCGAATCCGCGAGCGGCCGGCGCTGCGACTCGGTCGGGATGATGTGGTCGACGGTCGCAAAGGTGCGCTGCGGGAAGCGCACGCGCAGCCCCATCTCGCGCAGCTGGGCGAAGGCCTGGGGGCTCGTGACCTCGTGGACCAAGTGCAAGCCGATGAACAGCTGCGTCTGGCCGTCCGGTAGCTCGCGAACGGTGTGGGCGTCCCAGACTTTGTCGAACAGAGACTTCGGGGCGGGCATAGGCAACGGGATTTAGCAGCGACGACGCGGCGCTGCGATGCGAGGTTGAGGCGCGCGTCAACGCATCCGCCGCGGC
>JANNKN010000526.1:0-3440 GCA_031396315.1 Deltaproteobacteria bacterium | reverse complement strand
GGCGACATCGCGACGTGCAAGAAGAAGATGGAGGCCAATCGCGACATCGGCGCGACGCGCCTGCTCTGCATGTTCCAGTACGCAGACCTCGCGCACGAGGACGTGCTCGCGGCGATGGGCACGGTGGCGAAGCACCTGATTCCCGCGTTCGCGGATTGAACTCGCCGCCGCGGCGTTCACCAGCCGAGCACACGCAGCAGAGATCAAGGTCCGCTCGCGCGTTCTTCCGGAGAAACGCATGCGCGATGCGAATCAACTCTTCGAAAATCGCGATGGACGCGATCCGCCGGGGTGTTCCGGAGCGCGCGCCGCAGCGCTTCCTTGGCCACGCCTCGGTGCTGTCGACGCGCCGCTACGCCCGCCTCGGCGAACAAGCGCTGATCGAAGTGCTGCGGCCCGCAAGAGCGAGCTGGCGACAACCTGGCGACAAGGGTTCGGCGACCAATCCCAAACGAGATCAGACACCTGAGCGTGGGCCCTCCTGGATTCGAACCAGGGTCTCTCCGGTTATGAGCCGGGTGCTCTCACCGCTGAGCTAAGGGCCCGCAGCGGCGCAGGATACGCGGGCTTCGAGCCGTCGCAGCGGAGCGACATGCCCGCGTGCGACTTCATTCGTGCCGCAGCGCCTCGATCGGGTCGAGCTGCGCGGCTTGGCGCGCGGGCCAGTAGCCGAAGGCGATGCCGATCGCGGCGGAGAAGCCGAACGCGAGCAGCACGACCGGGAGCTGCGGCACGAACGGCACTTCGAGGGCGCTCGCGCCGAAGGCAGCGACCGCGAGACCGACCGCGAGACCGAGCGCGATGCCGAGCACGCCGCCGAGCGAGGAGAGCGCGACGGCCTCGACCAGGAATTGCGTGAGCACTTCGCGGCCGAGCGCGCCGATCGCAAGCCGGATGCCGATCTCGCGGGTTCGCTCGGTCACCGACACCAGCATGATGTTCATGATGCCGATGCCACCCACGACGAGGCTGACGGCGGCGACCGCGCCTAACAATCCCGTGAGCACGCGCGTAGTGCTGGCGAAGGTGTCGGCGAGCTCTTTCATGTCGCGCACCGAGAAGTCTTCCTCGCCTGCAGCGACGCGCCGGCGCTCGCGCATCAGGCGTTCGATGTCGGCCTGGATGCGCGAGGTCGATTCGCCTGCGAACGCGCTCACGAAGATCATGCCGACGTTGAAGTTGCCGGCGAGGCGGCGGTGGAACCAGCGCAGCGGCACGAGCACGAAGTCGTCCTGATCGCTGCCGAATGCGGATTCGCCCTTCGGTTCGAGGATGCCGACCACCAGGCACGAGAGTTTGCCGATGCGAATGCGCTGACCGAGCGGGTTCTGCGCGCCGAACAGGTCTTCGCGCACGGTGTCGCCGAGCAGGCAGACGGCTTTGCCAGCGCGCTCTTCGGCGTCGCTGAAGGCGCGGCCGCGCACTACGCCCCAGTTTCGCGTCGTTAGGTACGCCGCCGTGCTGCCCGTGATTGCGGTGGCGCGGTTGCGCGCCCCGGCGATGACTTGCATCGGCCGCGCCTCGACGGGCGCGGTCGCGGCGACCCCGGCGACTTCGCGCGCGATCGCCTGCGCGTCGCTGACTTCGAGCGGCGTCGATTCGCCGCGCGCGCCGCCGCCGCCATGAAACGACTGGCCGGGCCGCACCATCAACACGTTGGTGCCGAGCTTCGCGATGTCGGCGCGCACGCGCGCGGTCGCACCGGCGCCGAGCGTCACCATGATGATCACGGCGGCGACGCCGATCACGATTCCGAGCACCGTCAGCGACGAGCGCAGCACGTTGCGCCGGATGGCTTGCAGTGCGAGCCGCAGCATCGGCCCGAGCATTAGGCCGCCTCCGCGCCGGGCGCGACGATCTGCCCGTCGAAGAACTGGACGGTGCGCGACGCCCAGGCCGCGACGGCCGCGTCGTGGGTCACGAGCACGACCGCGATGCCGCGCTCGCGGTTGAGCCGCGCGATCAGCTCCATGATTTCGCGCGCGCGCGACGAATCGAGAGTGCCGGTGGGCTCGTCGGCGAGCAGCAGCGGCGGCGTGGTCACGATCGCGCGCGCGATCGCGACGCGCTGTTGTTGCCCGCCGGATAGCTGCGCCGGCGTGTGATCGGCCCAGCCCGTGAGGCCGACCGACGCGAGCGCCACATGCGCGAGCTTGCGACGCTCTGGCTTCGGCAGGCCGCGATAGACGAGCGGCAGCTCGACGTTCTCGAGCGCACTCGTGCGGCCCAATAAGTTGAAGCCTTGGAACACGAAGCCGATCGCGCGGCGCCGCAGCAGCGCGCGCTCGTCGCGCGAGAGCGGCCCGACTTCGTTGCCCTCGAAGCGGTAGACGCCGGCGCTCGGCGTGTCGAGGCAGCCGAGCAGGTTCATGCAGGTCGATTTGCCCGAGCCGCTCGGGCCCATCAACGCCACGAACTCGCCGGCCTCGATGCGCAGGTCGATGCCGCGCAGCGCGTGCACCGCGGTATCGCCGCTGCCGTAGGTTTTCTCGACGCCCGAGAACTCTGCGAGCGGCGGGTGCGTCACGGCTGCGGCGTCTTCGCGTTCACGACGAGCGCGTCGTCGGTAGCGAGCTCGCCGGATAGGACCTCGGTGAAGGCGCCGTCGGTCGCCCCGATCCCGACGTCGATGGCCTCGAGCTCGCCGCCGCGCAGGCGGTAAATGCGCTGTTCGCGCGCGCGCTCGTCGCGGCCCACCGCGCTCGGCTTACTCGAGGGGCGGCGCACGAACAGGGAGCTCAGAAAGCTTCGGGATTCCTCGGCGAGTGCCTCGGGCGGCGCGAAGCGCAGCGCGGCGTTCGGCACGAGCAGCGCGTCGGCGACGCGCTTCACCTCGATCTCGGCGGTTGCGGTCATGCCGGGCCGGAGGCGCCGCTCGGGGTTCTCTACTCGTAACAACACGCCGTAGGTGACGACGCCTTCGAGCGCGTCGGCGCCGAAGCGCACCTGCACGACCTCGGCGTCGAAGCGCTCGCCGGGCCAGGCGTCGACGGTGAAGGTCGCCTGCTGGCCTTCGGCGACGACCGCGACGTCCGCCTCGTCGACGCTCACGAGCAGCTCCATGCGCGTCAGATCTTCTGCGAGCGTGAACAGAATGGGCGCTTGCAGCGATGCCGCGACCGTCTGGCCCGGCTCGATCGTGCGCTTCAGCACGATGCCGTCGATCGGCGAGCGAATGGCCGTCTTCGACAAATCCGTGCGCTGCGTCGAGAGCGTCGCGCGCGCTTGACCGGCCGCAGCCTCCGCGCTCGCGACTTCGGCGCGCGCGCGCGCGGCGCTGGCGCGTGCGCCGTCGAGCTCCGCGGCCGACGGCACTTGGCCGCCGCTCATCTCGCGCCCGGCTTCGCGCAGTTCCTCGGCGGAAGGGGCTGGAGAGGCGGGTGGCGGCAGGGCCCCGCGATCCACCTTGCCGGTGCGGGTCAGCGGCAGCGACGGCAGGG
>JANNKN010000493.1:0-1714 GCA_031396315.1 Deltaproteobacteria bacterium | reverse complement strand
ACGTGCGCGGCGGCGGCACCTACGGCGCACTCCGATATCTGTGGCCGCGCGACTGGCTTCGCGGCGCGGAGTCCCAAGCCTTCAAGATTCCGCGCTTCAGCTTCGATCACTTCGATTACGACCGGATCGTCGCGCACTACGCCGCGCGATTCGGCGGCGAGAGCCTGCACGTCTATCCGTACGAAGCGCTGCAGCGAGATCCGCGGGGCTTTCTCGAGGGGTTCGCGAGGGATCTCGATCTGGAGCTGGACGTCGACACGATTCCGCTCGGCAAACAGAACGCGTCCTACAGCTGCCGGCTGCTGCGGCTGACGCGAGCACTGAATCGCTTCACCGCGCGCACGGTGAACGACAAGCGCCATTGGGTGCACGTCCCGCGCTGGTACAGCCTGCGCCGCAGAGCGATCGAAGCGCTGAATCGCAGCGGCGCCTTCGGCCTGCGCGCCGCGCCTGAGGATCTATTGGGTACGCAGGCGATCGCGTGGATCCGACAGCGCTACTGGGAGTCGAACCGGCGGCTCGCGCAGCTCGTCGCGTGGGATCCAGCGGCATTCGGGTACCCGATGGATCCGCCCGCGGCGCCCGTCGAGCGGCCGAAGCGCGCGAAATGGCTGCGCTGGACGGTGAAGTAGAAGAGTTCGCGGGCAGCGGCCGGGATAGAGGGAAGAATATCGAGGCGGCGCAGGGGCGGGGTAGCCGCTGCGGCTCGGCGCTCGGCCGCTGCGCGCGACGGCTCGGTGTAGCGAGACACTCGGGCGACGAGAATGTTTGGGGCGTACCGCACTTGGGCGCGGCCTGCGCCTGGCCCCGCCTCCGCGGCTGCCCCGCCCCTGCGCCGGCGGGCGCTGCGCCGCGGGGAGGAGGGGATGGAAGAGAAAACCAAGGGGATGAAGATGAGAGAGCGAAGCGGGGCTTCGCTTGTCGCGGCGGTGGGGGCGAGGGCGCGCTTCAAGGCCTTGTACGTGGCGCTTTCGAGTCTCACGCGCTGGCGGGGTGCAGCTGCTTCAGCTTCGGCATCACCTGGCGCGCGAACTTTTCGAGGCTGGCGTTCATGCGCGCCGGGCGCAGGCCGGGCGGCGACGCCCAGCTGACGAGATCGGTGATGCCGTACGCGGCCACGAACGCCGAGATCTCGGCCACGCAGTGCGCGGCATTGCCGATGATCCAGCGCTGCGGGATGCGATCGGGATCGCGGAACCCGGTGACGTCGTCGCCGGCTTCCAGCGCCCACTGGTCGTAACGCGCCATGCGATGAACCTCGCTGGGCTTGATGACCGCCCAGTCCCGCTCGGAGTCGTCGCTCACGAGCCAAGAGCGAATCATGCCCACGCGGAACTCCGACGGATTTCGCCCGCGGGCTCGCAGGCCCGCCCGCCAGGGATCGAGCGTCGTCGAACGGGTGCCCTGTGGCAGCAGATTCACGCCGAACGCGGCGGCGCGCTCTGCGCCGGCTGCGCTCTGGGCCGCCATCCAGAGCGGAATGCCGCCGGGCTGCACGGGCTTCGGGAACACACTCACGTCCTCGAAGGCGTAACGCTTGCCTTGGAAGCGCACCGGCTCCGGTGACCACGCTTGCCGCAGCACCTGCACGGCTTCCTCCGTGCGCGAGACCCGCTGTGCGCGCGGAATGCCGAAGGCGGCGAATTCGTGCGCGGCGTAACCCATGCCCACGCCCAGTTCCATGCGCCCGCCGCTCAGGTTGTCGAGCACCGCC
>JANNKN010000463.1:0-2576 GCA_031396315.1 Deltaproteobacteria bacterium | reverse complement strand
GCCGCATTCTGTGCGAGCTGCTGGCCGCCGAGAGCGACGCCGGACGCGCGTTCTCGTTCGTCGGCCTCGCGCAGCAGCCGCGCCTTGCGCGCAGCCTCGGCGAAGCCGTCGCGCTCGGCGCCATCCCGCACTTCGCGCAGCACCCGGACCTCGATGCCGCGCTCGAGTGGTGCGAGCAGCGGCTGCTCGCGAAGCACGTCGCGAGCGCCCCCGCGCAGGAGCTCGCGCTCGAAGCGCACGAAGCGCTCGACGGCCTCGACCCCGAGGAGCTGCGCTGCGTGGCCGCGCTCGCAACGCGCTGCGAGCTCGCACCACGTCAAATTGTGGTGCGCGAAGGCGAGCCCGCGGACGAGATCTTCCTGCTCGTGGCGGGCCGGCTCAGCGTGCTCGCGCCCAACGCCGACGGCCAACTTCGGCGCCTGACCCCGCTCTCCGCCGGCATGAGCTTCGGCGAGAGCGCACTGATCGCGCGCGGCACGCGCACCGCGATGGTGCGCGCGGAGGAGCCGTCGGTGTGCTGGGTGCTGCGCCGCGACGCGCTCGAGGCCGCGAGCATCGCGCGCCCGCGCCTGATGACCGCGCTGCTCGCGAGCCTGCTGCGCTCCTCGCTCGGCGTGGTGGCGCGGCTGACGCGGGAGCTAGCGGCGGCGCGGTCGACGCGAGCGATTCGTTCGAGCTGACATCGCACCGCGGCGCCGCGCACCGCCGCTATCGTGTGCGGGTCCGCATCGCGGGCGCGTAGCTCAGCTGGCTAGAGCACTGGTTTTACAAGCCGGGGGTCGCAGGTTCGAGCCCTGCCGCGCCCACCAGCGGGAAGTGCGGAAGGGCGCGGATGAGCAGGGGAATTGGTGGTCAAGTCGGCGGATCGCCATAACACTTCGGACCGCCTCGTGGGTGCCAGCGCCGTCGAGGCTAGTTGCGCCCGTCCGGAGTGACAGCGCCGTCTCCTCGACGAATCCAACGAGGCCCATCCGTGTTTCGCAGCATCGGGGAGCCTCGCGAATCTCGAACGCCTATCGCTAACGATTGTGAGCGGGGCGGCGTAGGACGACCAAGGAAGGCGCGGGCGGCCTCGCACCACTACTTGGCGAGACCCTTCGCGAAGGACCCGATTGGGATTGTGTAACCAACGATGGTGCCCCAAGGGTTCGGGTCGAATCCGTGATTCGTCGTCGCGCGGATGAAGACGTATCCGAGGTTCTCGCCGATCGGAATGTTCATCTCGATATCGAATCCAAATCCCTGATGAGATCGAAAGGCTGGAACCTCGTTCTCAATCTCTACTAGGCGCGTGTCACCGATGAACTCCGGTATCTCGGCGTGCACCCAACCCGCGCGCACTACGACCTCGGCAACTCCGCTCTTCTGGAATGGGATACCCATGCTCATTCCAAGGCCAACGATTGTGCGATGGTGGAAGTCGTTCAACGCCGGATCATTGCTGACGGTTCCCAAGAACTCGGGGCCGATCGAGATCTTGAGGGGCGTTGAATCCGTCGGATAGATCATTCGAACGAAATCCCAACCGAGCCCCACTTCGGCGTAGAAATCGCCCGCGCCCGCGATGGATGCAGCGCCGCTTGGTTTCCCCGAGTCGAGGGCGAATCCGAGGCGCACGACGTAGTTGTCAGGCGTGATATAGCCACCAAGTGACGAGATCCGGCACTTGCTCTGGCCCGCGTTGCCGAGAGGGCCCGAACACGGTTCCGGCGCAATCTCGCGCTGGACCGCGTCGATTGCCTTCTCCAAGAGGACAACGTCACTCAAGAGCGTGCCGATCGTGCTCGCCGCCTGCAGGGCAGGAGGGTTTCCCCTTTCGGCTCGGAGCTGTGCCTCCGCTCCATCCCTCAGAGCTTGGAGGTCGGCGAGCTGTACGCCGGCTTCGCCCTTGGCGCCCCAGTCGTCCCAGGCCCATCGCCGTCGCATTCCCGTTTCAAAGAGCGCATTCGCCGCGGTATGTCCGGTCTGAAGCTGGAAGTCGAACGTCGCAGGGTTGCTGTCAGGATCCACCGACTTGAGCGTGAACGGATTGAGGATGACGGCTCCTCCGACCAAGCTGAAGTGTTTGGCCTCGTAGTCGCTCTTTAGGACAACGTCGCCGTCACTTTTCTCAGTCTCTTTCACTGCCTTCTCGACCAACTGACTCGCTTCTGGAGTCAACGCACTTGCAGATCCGGATGCGCCAAGCAGGGCGAACAATCCAGCAGTCAGTAGTCGCCGCATATTCCCTCCGGTGTAAGAGCGACAGCTCGTTGGAGGGCGCATACTCTGGTGCCAGAGAGATTGCCGCTATGAATCAGTTCACACCCGGTGCGTTTCACGCAGAGAAGACATCGAAAGGTTGACCTGCTGGTGCTCAGCTCAATCGTTAGGCCGCACACACGCTTCACGAACGTCATCAATCCCCAACAGAAAGCGCACCATGGCCAAGTACCTGATCTCCTTCCCCAGCGCGGCGATGGTCGTGCCCGACGGCGAGTGGGAGGCGGTGGGCCGTGACTCGCACGCCGTGATCGACGAGGCGAAGGCCGCCGGCGTCTACGTCTTCGGCGGCGGCATCGACGAAGACGTGCCGC
>JANNKN010000445.1:0-5965 GCA_031396315.1 Deltaproteobacteria bacterium | reverse complement strand
GTCGCGCCCGGGCCGGCTTCACCGAGCCGCGTAAACACGAGCGGCCCGCTCGTGCCGAAGCTCCGGCCTGCGCGCAGCGATGCGAGCAGCGCGTCCTCGTCGAGCTGCGCGGCATCGTCGTTCGCGACGGCTACGTAGTTGCGCGGCACCGCGACGATCTCACCGCGGCTGTGCGAATCGCTGTTCGCGGTCGCGGTGCGCCTCTCTCCCTGCAGCAGCAGTGAGAGCCAATCCGCACGCGCGAGGCGATAGCGGTCGATCCGTTTCCCGTTGAGCACCTCGATCCCTGAGAAGTCGACGTCGCGAATGTTCGTCGGACCCGGTTCGACGAGCGACCTGTTGGGTTTCGAGAGCAGCGGCGCAGTCGGATCGAATGGTTTCCCCTTGACGGCGAGATGGGTGAAGAACGAGCCGTCGCCGACTTCGTCTGGATCGCTTTCGCGCGGATGGTTGATCTGCACGAACGGCTCGCCGCCCGCGGCCCTCAGCTCGGCGATCACGCCGCGCACGCGCACGCCTTCACTCCGCGGCGCACCGCCGCGCGGAGCGGTGCGCGCGTAGCGGAGCGGAAACGCGTTCAGGTGGCCGATCGTGTAGGGCGATTCGCCGCCGTGGAACGTGCCGGTCACCTCGGCGCCGACGAGGCTGACGATGCGATCGGCGAGCCCAAGCTGGGCGATCAGCGGAAGTGCGTCGATCACGCGATCGTGCTCGGAGGTCACGACCACTTCGCCGCCGTTCGCCGTGAACGCCGTGAGCTGAGCGCTGAGCGGAAGCGCGGCGTCCATGCTCTCGGCGCTGTGCACGTGGAGGTCGGCGCCGATCCAGCCGGGGCTCTCGATTGCGCGCTGCGGCGCGGCGATCCGGAGCGCGCGCGTCTCGCCTGCGGCGAGCGTCAGTGCGGCCTCGGTCACGCCGTACTCGAGCCCGCGCGTCGCGAGCACGCGATAAGTGCCGGGGGCGAGCGCGATCTCGCTCGGGTCGGTCTGCGCAGACGCGAGGGAAATTACGTTGTCCGCGTCGCCCTTGCGCAGCTTGCTCTCGCCGACGCGGAAGCCGAGCCCGTCGTCGTCGAAGTGCGGCATTTCCGTCTCGCCCGTGCCGACGAAGACGAGCCGCATCGTCTGGCCGCGCGGCAGCGTGAGCGTCGCCGCGCCGCCGACGGCGAGGGGCGCGAGCGCCGCACCGCTCGCGCTCACCGAGAACTCGCGCCGCACCTCGCGTCCACCTGGAGCACGCGCGCGCGCCTGATAACTGCCAGGCGGCAAGCGCAGCGCAAAGCTGCCGTCGGCATTCGGCTTCACTTCGCTGACTGGCGCGCCGTCCGCCGTCGCGAAGTGCACGCGAGCGCGCGCGTCGTCGACATGGCCCGAGACGCGCGCGCCCTTCGCGAATAATGCATCCGCGGCCGACGCGACGTCCGAGCGCGCGCCGACGTGGATCGCGCGTTCGAGGATCAGCGTCTCGCCTTCGCCCAGCGACATGAACGGAACTTGCAGCAGCTCGAGCAACCCGGGCTCGGAATCGCCGAGCCAGAACTCGCGCGCCGCCACTGCCGTGAGCGTGAAATCCTCGGCGGTCACCGAGAAGACGGGCACGGAATGCGCCTTGCCGCGCGCGCTCAACCTGCGTGCCGAGCGCAGCTCGAGCGCGTACGAAACGTCGGGCAGGCCCTCGGCGCCTACGAGCACGTGCACGTCCTCGGGCGCGATCATGTCGAGCGCCTGCGAGAGCGAGCCGCCCGGGTGCGCGAAGCCGTGCGAGCGCGCGAAGTCGCTGCGCACGAGATGGAACGAGCGCAGCTGCGCACTCGCGTGCATCGCGAGCTCCGCGAAGCCGAGCAAGCGCTCTCCGCCCGCGAGCCGGGTGAGCTCCGTCGTGACGCGCAGCGTGTTCGGCTGCGCCGCCGAGAGTGCGTGCGTAATGCGCACGCGCAGTCCGTCGGCTTCACCTTCGGAGATTGCGCGCGCCTCGCCGCTCGCGATCTCGGCGCGCACGCGGGTGATCGGCAGCACGCGCTCGCGGTCGAAGCTCGGCAGCACGTGCAGGCTCGACCACTGATCGTTCGCACGGGCGCAATGCCCGAGATCGATCAGCGTGCCGCCGACGGGCGAGAGAAACGTCTCGTGATCCGGTGCGGCGACCGCCGCGCAGAGCGTGCCGTTCGAGAGTGCGAAATCGCCGACGCCCGCATCCGCGTCCGGACCGCCGACGAAGAGCGCGTCGAAGCGGGGCGCGCTGATGCGCTCGGCGACGAGGCCGCCGGGGTCGGCGAACGAGGGGGAGGAATACGCCGCGAGCGCGGCAACGATGAGCAGGGGGCGTGCGCGCTTCACAGCGCGGCACCATAGCCCCGCGCTTCGCCGCTCCGCCTGCACTACCGTCGCGCGCCTTCGGAGGATTGATGCGCGTCGGAGAAGTTCGCCACCCCGAGCGCGGAATGCACGGCAAGCCGCTCGCCGGGTTGCGGGTGCTCGCGGCGGAGCAGATGCAGGCGCTGCCGTACGCGACCCAGCTGCTCGCGCACCTCGGCGCCGAGGTCGTGAAGGTGGAGCCGCCGGGCCGTGGCGAGACGGGACGCGCCTCGAATCCGTTCATGCTCGATGAGGACGGGCGCAAGGTCGGCGCAACGTATCTCCGGAACAACCTCTCGAAGCGCAGCATCGCAATCGACCTCAAGAGCGCCGCCGGCGCCGAGCTGTTCAAACGCCTCGTCCCGCACTTCGACGTCGTCGCCGAGAACTTCCGCGCAGGCTCGATGGAGCGCCTCGGCCTCGGCTACGCCGCGCTCTCCACGCTGCATGAGCGACTCATTTATGTGTCGCTCTCGGGCTTCGGGAATCTCGCCCCCTCGCCGTACGCGAGCTGGCCGGCGTACGCGCCGATCGGCGAGGCGATGGGCGGGATCTACGAGCCCACGCGCCAGCCGGGTCAGCCGCCGCGAGTCGTCGTCGCCGGCGCGCTCGGCGACAACACCACCGCGCTCTATGCCGTGATCGGCATTCTCGCAGCGCTCCAGCACCGCCACGCAACGGGGCTCGGCCAGCACGTCGACATCGCGATGTACGACTCGATGATCGCGATGGCCGACATGGTCCCGCAGCTCTGGTCGATGGGCGCGCCGGCCTCCATGGCGGGCCCGGGCACGACTGCGCTCGTCGCGGCCTTCAAAGCGCGCGACGGCTATTTCGTGATCGCAGTGCTGCGCGAGCACATGTTCGAGAAGCTGTGCAAATTGTTGGGGCACGAGGACTGGCTCGCCGATCCGCGCTTCGCGACGCGCGTCGGCTGGGCGCAGCAGACCGAGACGGTGATCCGCCCCGCGCTCGAGGCGTGGGCCGCCGACAAGACCAAGCTCGAGGCCGCGCGCATGCTCGCCGAACTGGGCATTACGGCCGGTCCGAGCAACCTCGCCGAGGACATCGCCGCCGACCCCCACGTGGCGATGCGCGACATGCTGATCGAGGTACCGCGCACGGATGGCGAGAAGCCGTTCCTGGTGAGCGGCAACCCGGTGAAGATGTCACGCCTCGCCGAGGGGCCGGTCGGGCCGCCGCCGCGCCTCGGCGCGCACACCGAGGAAGTGCTGCGTGAGACGCTCGGCGTGGACGACGTAGAGCTGGCGAGATTGCGTAGCGAAGGAGCGATTCCGTGAGCGAGGCCCTCGCCGGGTTCCGAGTCGAAGGCAGAGTCGCGCTTGTTACGGGTGCCGCACGCGGCATCGGGCTGGGCGTGGTGGAGCGGCTCGCCCAGGCGGGCGCGCGTGTCGTCGCCGCGGACGTGATCGCGGGCGGGCACGACGAGCTCGCCGCGAAGAGTGGAGGGAGCGTCGTCGCGGCCCGCGTCGACGTATCGAAGCGCGCGGAGTTCGAGGCGCTCGTCGACACCGCGCTGCAGCGCTTCGGTCGGCTCGACATCCTCGCGAACGTGGCCGGTGTGCTGCGCGTCGCCCCGACGCTCGAGATGGCCGAGGAAGACATCGACCTCCTGCTCGGCGTCAACTTGAAGGGCGTACTCAACGGCTGCCGCGCGGCCGCGCGCGTGATGGCCAAGCAAGGCGGCGGCGCGATCGTGAACATCGCGTCGAGCGCCGCTTATCAGGCCTATCCGCACTACGGGATCTACGGCGCAACCAAGGCGGGCGTGGTTGCGCTCACGCGCGTGCTCGCCCAGGAGCTCGCGAAGAGCGGCATCCGCGTGAACGCGATCGCGCCCGGGATGGTGGACACGCAGATGGCGGGCCGCCGCTACCGCAATGCCGACGGCTCGCAATCGCCCGAGCAGCGCGCGGCCATGCTCGCCGAGATGAAAGAGCGCAGCCCCCTCGGCATCCCCGGCGAACCGAGCGACATCGCGCAAGCCGTCATCTACCTCGCGAGCGACGCGAGCCGCTACATGACGGGCCAGGTGCTCCACCCGAATGGTGGGGCGTTGATGGTGAGCTAGGGGGCAGTGCCCGCTCAGGAGTCTTCATGCCCCTCGATCTCGCTGCTCTCCTCGCCCCCGCCCACACCGCGCTCGTCACGCAAGAGCTTCAGCGCGGCGTGATCGGGGATCTCTCGGCGCTGCCCGAGCTCGCGAAGGAAGGGCAGCGCGTCGTCCCCAACATCGCGCGGCTGTGCGCGGCTGCGCGTGCGCGCGGCGTGCGCGTGATTCACTGCACGGCGGTTCGCCGCGCCGATGCGCTCGGCGCGAACACGAACGCGCGCATCTTCCAGTACATGGCGAAGGCCGAGCCGAAGCTGATTCCGGGCTCGGCGGCGGCCGAGATCGTGCCGGAGATCGCGGTCGCGGAGAGCGATCTCGTGCTGGCGCGCATCCACGGGCTCTCGCCGTTTCAGGGCACGGAGCTCGACTTCGTGCTGCGCAACGAGGGCATTCGCACGATCGTCGGAGTCGGCGTGTCGGTAAACGTGGCGATCATGAACCTCACGTTCGACGCGGTGAACGCGGGTTATCAGGTGGTGCTGCCAACCGATGCGGTCGCGGGCACGCCGCGCGAGTACGCGGCGCAGGTGTTCCAGCACACGTTGCGCAACGTCGCGACGCTCGCGAGTACGGACGAAGTGCTGGCGGCTTGGCGCTGAGCGCGAGGAGTACGCGATGAGCGACTTACCCGAGCATGTGCGACGCAACCGCGAGCATTGGGACGCGTGGGCAAGCGAGTACGCAAAGCGCGTCGCGACGAGCTGGACGAAAGCCGAGCCGACGTGGGGGATCTGGGGCGTCCCGGAGGCGGAGCTGCGCCTTTTGCCGGACGATCTCGCAGGCAAGGATGCGATCGAGCTCGGCTGCGGCACGGCCTACATCTCCGCGTGGATGGCGCACCGCGGCGCACGCGTCGTCGGCATCGATAACTCCGCGAAGCAGTTGGAAACCGCACGTGCGCTGCAGCGCGAGCATGGGCTCGAGTTTCCGCTCCTGCACGGCAACGCGGAGAGCGTGCCGTACCGCGACGCGAGCTTCGACTTCGCAATCTCCGAGTACGGCGCGAGCCTTTGGTGCGATCCGTTCCAGTGGGTCCCCGAGGCGGCGCGATTGTTACGGCCCGGCGGGCGGCTCGTGTTCCTGGTGAACTCGATGCTGATGTCGCTCACCACCCCGGAGCTCGAAGGCGAAGCCGCAACGGACCGCTTGCTGCGCCCCGCCTTCGGGCTGCATCGCCTCGTGTGGCCGGGGCAAACGAGCGTCGAGTTTCACCTCACGCACGCCGAGTGGATTCGCGTGCTGCGCGATGCGGGCTTCGAGATCGAGGCGCTGCTCGAGGTGAGACCGCCCGCGGACGCCACGACGAGCTGGGATTTCGTGACGCTCGACTGGGCGCGTCGGTGGCCGTGCGAAGAGGTGTGGAAGGTGCGCAAGCGGGGGGCGTAGCGGTCGGAGGGATCGAGGCGGCGCAGGGGCGGGGCAGCTCGCTTCTGGCTCGGCGCTCGGCCGCTGTGCGGGGCGTCTAGGTGTTCAAGGG
>JANNKN010000444.1:0-1836 GCA_031396315.1 Deltaproteobacteria bacterium | reverse complement strand
GGGCTCGATGTTCGCCTCCGGCGATATCCACTGCAGGATCGCGCGCAGGAAGTCGTCGCTCGGCGTCTTCGGCGGCGGGCAGCCCGCGTCGCGGTACTTCGCGAGCACGGCGAGCCCGAGCTCGCGCGCCTGCTGCGCCGCGGCCTCGCCGCCGAGGAACCCCGTCGGGTCGCCGACCATCGAGGTCGTGTCGGGGCGGAGCTCGGCGCGCAGCACGCCGAGATCGCCGGTGAGGTGCGCGAGCGCGGGCAGCAGCGAGGGCAGGTGCGCCTCTGCGAGCGCGCGCCGGATCTCCTCGTTCGACTCGGTGATGCGAAGGGCCGGGCGCGACAGGTCCATGTGCTCTCCACGGTGCGAGGTCGAATTGCACCGTAGCTGCAGAGCTCGCGCTAGCGGAGAATCAGCCCCGCTCGAAGCGTGCGCGTGCGCGCAGTTTCCGGCGCGGCGTCCTCAGCAGAGTGCCGAGCCGCAGACGTTCGTTCCGTCCGTCTCGAACACGCCGCCGCCCACGAGATTCGCAAGCCGGTTGTCCGTCATGACGTTGGCCGAGAGCAAGGCGCGACTCCCTGCCGTGACGTTCCAGACCTTGATGCCGCCGAGCACGAGATTCGGCTGATTGGTCTTCCAGTTGTTCTGCGTCACCACGTTCTCGCGCGCGAGCCCCGGCGTGTCGAGCGAGATCCCGGCATCGCCGTTCAGGTAGACGTTGTTGTTCGAGACGAGGAAGCGCGCGTCGACGCGAATGCCGTCCCCGCCGTTGGCGTGAACCTCGTTGCCGCGCACGATGGAGTCCCCGAGGGCCTCGATTCCGCGGCCGCCGTTGCCCGCCGCGACGGAATCGACGACCGCGCTGAACGGGCCGACCAGAATTCCATAGTTGGAGTTCCCGATCGCGAGGACTCCCGACACGCGCGCGGTGCTTCTGAGGCTGAGCCCGTTGCCCATGCCCCGGATCGTGCCGTTCATGACCCGGGCCCCGAACGTGGCGGCCGACTGCGATACGCCGTTGCCATTCGGCCCAGAGCACGAGGTGACGGGAAATCCGGTGCAAACGTTGGTGCCGATGATGGCGAAGGCGTTCAGATCGATCGAAACGCTGTCGGCTGCGATCTCGATGCCGAGTGCACCAATTGCGGCGCCCGGCGAGAGGTTGCTCGTGAGCCGATAGCTTCCCGTGGCGCTGAGCGTGACCGGGAAGCCTGGCGCGTCACCGGGCGTGATTCCGCCTGCGAGCGCGCTCGCTTGATTGATCTCGACCACGCCGTCCACGCCGTCAGCGGGCGCCGCGAGCGCGAGCGCGAGGCCACATGCGAGCCATGTCTCGTTCCGCATCGAGCGTCTCCTCAGCTTCCCAGCTTCCAGTTCGCCTCGGCCACGAGCTTCTGCATGAAGCCCTCGCCATACGCGTCCTCGGGCGCGCTGCGCACGAGCCGGTCGAGCACCTCCGCGTCGTGGCCGACGAGAATGCGCCAGCGCTTCGCGCGCACGCCGTCGAGGATGATCTTCGCCGCCTGCGCCGCCGTGGTCGGCGCGTCGTTCTCGAAGCTGTCGCCGCCCGCGATCAGTGCGAGGCGAATCTGCTCTGGGGAGAGCCCCGCGACCGGCAAGCCCATGCGCGTCATGCGATCGCGCGCCTCCGCGAGCTTCTCGTCGGGCAGTTCCTTCGGGTCGCGCCCGAGCACCTTCGCGGAGTTCTTCACGATCGCAGTTCCGATGTGCCCCGGCATCACGACCGAGACCGAGACGTGCGGCGCGTTGACGCGGAAATCGTTGATGAGCGCTTCGCTGAAGCCCTTCACCGCGAACTTCGCCGAGCTGTAGGCGCTGTGTGCGCTG
>JANNKN010000374.1:0-4480 GCA_031396315.1 Deltaproteobacteria bacterium | reverse complement strand
CAGATCGCTTGCGCGAGCTGCTCGCGCTCGGCTTCGCGGAACTGCCCGCGCCTACGCCCCGCGCCGGCTCCGACGTGCAGCTCGCGCGCAAGCAGTTGCCCGAGCTGATCGCGGCCCTAATCGCTCGCGGCTGGCGCGTCGACGCGCAGGGCGTGCGTGTGCGACGGGCGAGCGCGCCGCGCCTCTCGGTGCGCTCGGGGCTCGATTGGTTCGATCTCTCGGGCGTGATCGATTTCGAAGGAGAGAGCGCGACCCTGCCGCAGCTCCTGGCGGCGCTCGAACGCGGAGAAGCCGCCGTGACCCTCGGCGACGGCTCGCTCGGCCTGTTACCCGCAGAATGGCTCGCGCGCATCGCACCGCTCGCGGAGCTCGGGGAGACCTCCGGCGGCGACGTGCGCTTTCGCGCGAACCAGGCGTTGTTGCTCGATGCGCTGCTCTCGAGCGAACTCAGCGTCGATGCCGATCAAGCCTTTCGCGACGCCTGTGGGCGCCTCACGCGGGCGGGCGAGCCGCGCGCGATGCGTGCGCCTCCCGAGTTCACGGGTGAGCTGCGCGGGTACCAAGAAGCCGGGCTCGGCTGGCTGCACTACCTCGGTGAAGCGGGCCTCGGCGCCTGTCTCGCGGACGACATGGGGCTCGGGAAGACGGTGCAGGTGCTCGCGCTGCTTGCGATGCATTATGGCGCCGAGCAGCGCGCGGCTGAACACGCGCCATCGCTGGTGGTCGCGCCGAGCAGCGTCGTCCCGAACTGGGTCGCGGAGGCAGCGCGTTTTGCTCCCGCGTTACGCGTGCTGAATTTCACCGGCAGCGCACGCGGCGTGCTCCGCGATCAGCTCGCGCAGCACGATCTCGTGGTCACGAGCTACGGCACGCTGCGCGCGGAGATCGACGAGCTGACGAGTACGCGCTTTCACGCCGTCGTGCTCGACGAAGCGCAAGCCATCAAGAACGCCGCCGCGAAGACGGCGAGAGCTGCGCGCCTGTTGCGCGCCGACCGCCGCATCGCGCTCTCGGGTACGCCGGTCGAGAACCACCTCGGCGAGCTGTGGTCCTTGTTCGACTTCTTGAACCCCGGCTTGTTGGGGGCGTCGGCGCGCTCCGTGAGCGTACTCGACGATCTCGGCGCGCCGGGTGTGGCCGCGCTCGCGCGCGCGCTGCGCCCGTTCCTGTTGCGCCGCACGAAGCAGCAGGTTCTCACCGAGCTGCCCGCGAAGACCGAGCAGACGCTCATCTGCGAGCTCGATGGCTCACAGCGCCGGCTCTACGACGAACTGCTCCGCCACTACCGCGCGCGCGTGCTGACCGAGGTCGACGCGAAGGGCCTTGCGCGCTCGAAGATCCACGTGCTCGAGGCGTTGCTGCGGCTTCGGCAAGCGGCCTGCCATCCCGGCCTGATCGACAAGAAGCGCACTGGTGAGGGCTCCGCCAAGCTCGACCTGTTGCTGGAGCAGCTGGAGGAGACGCTCGACGAGGGTCACAAGGCGCTCGTCTTCTCGCAGTTCACGAGCTTGCTCGCGATCGTGCGCGCGCGGCTCGACGCGCGCGGCATCGTCTACGAGTACCTGGATGGCAAGACCCGCGACCGCGCCGAGCGTGTGCAGCGTTTCCAGGAGGATCCCGCCTGCCCGCTGTTCCTGATCAGCCTCAAAGCCGGCGGCCTCGGCCTGAACCTCACGGCGGCAGATTACGTGTTCCTGCTCGATCCCTGGTGGAACCCGGCCGTCGAGGCGCAGGCCATCGACCGCGTACACCGAATCGGGCAAACCAAAGCGGTGTTCGCGTACCGGCTGGTCGCCAAGGACACGATCGAGGAGAAGATCCTCGCGCTGCAGGAGAGCAAGCGCAGGCTCGCCGACGCGGTGATCAGCGCGGATGCGGGCGTGCTGCGCGGGCTGACGCGGGAGGATCTGGAGTTGTTACTGGGGTGAGCGCGCGAGCGGCCTAGCCCACCCCCACCAGCGCGAGCCGCTCGCCCCAGCGCGTGTCGACTGCGCGCGCGAGATCGGGCGCGCGCAGGAGATGCGGATCGCGGCGCACCGTGTCGCGCGCCGCTTCGCGCGCAAGTGAGACGAGCCGCGCGTCGCGCACGAGATCGGCGAAGCGCAAGTCGGGGAGGAAGCCGTGCTGGCGGGTGCCCAAGAAGTCGCCAGGGCCGCGAATGCGCAGGTCGTGATCCGCGATCACGAAGCCATCGGTGGTTTCGAGCATCGCGCGCAGGCGCGCTTCGCCTTGCTCCGAGGATCCGCGCGCCACCAACAAGCAGGTTCCGGCCTTGCTTCCGCGCCCGACGCGGCCGCGCAACTGGTGGAGCTGCGCGAGGCCGAAGCGCTCGGCGTGCTCGACCACCATCAGCGTGGCATTCGCGACGTCCACGCCGACCTCGATCACGGTGGTCGACACCAAGATCTGAGTTTGTCCGCGCTTGAAGGAATCCATCGCGCCGGCGCGCTCCGCGGCGTTCTGGCGACCATGCACGAGGTCGACGCGATGGTCGGCAAACGCACGCCGAATCGACTCGGCGCTCTCCGTCGCGGCGCGTAGATCGACCTTCTCCGACTCCTCGACGAGCGGATACACGACGTAGACCTGCTCGCCGCGCGCGAGCGCACCGCGCACCGCCTCCATCACGCGCCTGCCCTCGCCAGCACGTAACAACTCGGTGCGTGCGGGCGTACGGCCCGGCGGCAACTCGTCGATCACCGAGATGTCGAGATCGCCGAAGAGCGTCAGCGCAAGGCTGCGCGGGATCGGCGTCGCGGTCATCACCAGCACGTGGGGCTCGAGACCGGCGGGCGCGCGCGCGGCGAGCGCTGCGCGCTGCATCACGCCGAAGCGGTGCTGCTCGTCGATGACCGCGAGCGCGAGGCGCGCGAAGCGCACTTCCTCTTGCACGAGCGCGTGCGTGCCGACGATGAGATCGAGCTCGCCGGCGGCGAGGCGCGCGCGAATCGCGTTCGCCTCGGCGCGCGGAACCGAGGCCGTGAGCAGTGCGATGCGCAGGCCCGGCACGAGGCTGCGAAGGGTCCCAGCGTGTTGCTCGGCAAGGATCTCCGTAGGTGCCATCAGGGCGGATTGCGCGCCGGCCCCCGCGACCGCCACGGCGGCCAGCGCGGCGACCGCAGTCTTGCCGCTGCCGACGTCGCCTTGCAGCAGCCGCGACATCGGGTGCGGGCGCGCGAGATCGCACGCGATCTCGCTCCATGCGCGCTGCTGTGCGCCCGTCAGCGTGAACGGCAACGCGGCGAGTGCAGCGTTCAGCTTCGCGCCGCCCCGCGCGATCGCGATACCGAGCCTTTCGGCGCGTTCCGCGTGGCGCAACGCGAGGCCCACCTCGAGCAGATAGAGCTCCTCGAGCACGAGCCGCTCGTGGGCACTCGTGCGGCGCTCGCGCAGCGCCTCGGGGTCGGCGCCCGCGCCCGGCGTGTGGATCGCGCGCAGCGCCTCGGAGCTGGGTGGGAGATTGCGCGCCAGCGCGAGCTTCTCCGGGAGCGCGCTCAGCACGAGATCAGCGAAGTCGGCGACTGCGCCCGCGATCATCCGCCGAAACGTGCGCGGCGGAATGCCTTCAGGCGTCGTGTACTCGGGCACGACGGCGTCGCGTGCGCCCTCGTCGCCGTCACCCAACACGTCGATCTCCGCGTGGATGATCTCCTTGTCGAAGCGGTAACGACGCACTTCGCCGGTCACGCGCAGCCGCACGCCCTTCTTGATCGATCCCGAGACGGCCTCGCCTCCGCGGAACCATTTCAGGTTGATCGTGCCGGTACCGTCGCCGATCACGGCCTGGAAGATTCGTGCGCGGCCGCGGATCGGCACGAAGTCCGCCAGTACGACTTCACCAACGAACGTTCCGCGCGTGCCGACGGGCAGTTCACCGATCTTCTTCTGGTCGCGCCGATCGTCGTAGCGCGTCGGAAGGTGAAAGAGCAGATCCGAGATGTTGCGCAGCCCGCGCTGGGCCAGTTGTTGGGCGCGCTTCGGCCCGACACCGGGGAGCGTCGCCAGCCCGCGGGCGATCGCGCGATCCGCGTAGCTGGGATCCCGCAGCGGCGCGAGATCGCGCAGCGAGTCGACGATCGCGATGCGCAGCGCCGCCGCGTCCGCGGGCGGCGGCTCGAAGCGCGCGCGCACGCCATCGAGCAAGCGCCGCGCTTCGGGTGGGATCGCGAGCGCCGCAGCGCGCGCCGCGGCGACGACGACGACGCTCGCCTCGAGGTCGCGCACGCGCTCAGCGCGCGCAAAATCACCCGCCGCGGCGAACTCGAGGGGAGCCGCGAGTGCGCGCAGCGCTGCAGCGAACGGCGTCGCATCGATCACGCGCCGCATGGTAACGGCGGCCCGCGCCGCCGAACCCCGCCCGCGCGGCGCACCGACGCAGCGCGTCACGCTCGTACGCACCGGGGTCAGACCCCGGGTGCGTACGAGGCCCTTCGTACGCACTCGGGGTCTGACCCCGGTGCGTATGAGGGCACCGCGCCTG
>JANNKN010000425.1:0-19397 GCA_031396315.1 Deltaproteobacteria bacterium | reverse complement strand
AGAGCAGCAAGCCCACGCGCGCGCGCCATCCCTCCGTCGCGATCGCGGCAACGACCGCAAACAGCACGACGAGCACGCCGATCGGGAGAAAGCCGGCGAGATTCACCCACGAAGCATTAGGCGCGCCTCGTTCGCCGAGCTCGCTGATGAATTGTGAACAGTGGTCGTAGCCGGGACGTGCGGCGGCGCCGAGCAGAGGCACTGCGAGTGCGAGGCTGGCCGCAGCGAGAGCGCAGGCCGAGGCGAACTTCGCTGGCTTCTCGCGCGCGTGCATTGCGGCTCCCGGGATGGAGTCTGCCGCAACAGCTGGGGGCGATGCTGCGGTCGCGAGCACGAACTTCGTCAACGAATATGCAACTTGGCTACAACGGGCTCGCGGAAGCTGGACGGCGAGGTTCGAGCCAAAGCGCGATCTGATCGGTGGCGTTCAGCCGCTCGTGTTCAGTGCGCTGGTGGCCGCGGGACGCCCCAGCCTCGTCGACCTCGGCCGCATCGCCACGCTCGAGTCCCTCCGCATGGCGGCCGCTGCCAGCCTCGGCTCACTCTTCGTGCGCCGCGCGGGTGCGCGCATCAGCGGCTTCATCGCATCGCTCGCGATCGTCGCGGGCAGCATGCTGATGCCGGCCGCGTCGGGGTTGGGACCATCAATGCCCCACCAGCGCCGCCACGCGCGCATGCGGCACCAGCGTCCCCTCCCGCTTCCTCACCGCAGCGAATGCTTCCTCCGCCGCGGCCAGCGCCAACGTCACGTCGCCCTCGCTCATCGCCGCGCACACGAAGTTGTTGTGCCACGGATGCAGGTAGACGCCGCGCTGCACCAGCTCGCCCGCGAACGCGAAGCCGCGCCGGAAATCGGGATCGTCCGCGAACAGGATCTGCGGCATCTGTGGGGGCCCGGTTTGGCGCAGCGTGTAGCCGTGGGCTGCCGCGGTTTTGGCGAATCCCTCGCGCAGCTGCGCCCCTAATCGCTGGATGCGTTCGAGGTAGTCGCCGTCGCGGATGCGGCGCAGCGTGGCGAGCGCGGCGGCCATCGGCGCCGCGGCGAACCAGAAGCTGCCGGTGGTGTAGATGCGCGACGCCGCGGTGCGCGCGACCTCGCTGCCGAGCAGCGCGGAGAGCGGATGCCCGTTCGCGAGGCATTTTCCCCAAGCGCTCAGATCGGGCTCGACGCCGAGGTGTGTCCACGAGCCGGTGCGCGAGAGGCGAAAGCCACCGCGCACTTCGTCCATGATCAATAGTGCTTTGGCGCGGTCGCACGCGGCGCGCGCGGCGTGGGCGAACTCGCGGGTCGGCAGCTCTTGATCGACGAAGCCGTCGTGCTTGAGCGGCGAGACGAGCACGGCGGCGAGGTCGTCGCCCGCCTCGCGCGCCGCGCGCTCGAGGCTCGCAACGTCGTTGTACGTGAACGGCACGAGGTGTGCGCGATCGTCGGGCAGCGTGCCGATCGGGTTCGGCGTACACCACGCGGCCGCGCCGTGATAAGCGCCCTTCGCGACGAGGATTTTGCGTCGCTTCGTGTGCGCCCGCGCGACGCTCACCGCCATCGAGGTCGCGTCCGTGCCGTTCTTGCAGAAGATCGCCCACTGCGCGTGCGCGACCATCTCCACCAGCCGCTCCGCGAGCTCGACGAGCAGCGGCGACGGCCCGGTCATCGTGTCGCCGCGTGCGAGCTGCGCGCTGAACGCGGCATCGATCTCGGCGTCCGCGTAACCCAACAAGTTCGGCCCGTACGCGCACATCAGGTCGAGGTATTCGTTGCCGTCGGCGTCCCACAGCCGCGCGCCCTTTGCGCGGGCGAAGAACTGCGGGAACTCCGCCGGCAACAGGGCCGTCGATTCGTGGCCGTACATGCCGCCGGGAATCACGACGGCCGCGCGTTCGCGCAGTGCGGCGTCGACGGAGGTGGATCGCGTCATCTCGGGCCCTCGGCCGCACCCGCGGTCGCGGAGCGGCGGTTAGGTGTGCCTAGCAGCCTACGCCTTCGCGCTCGGCCGCGCCGAAACCTCCGCGTGCCAGCGCAACAGGTTCGGCTGGCTCGGCTCCGGGTGCAGCTGATTCAGCTGGCCCGCGAAGTCGAACGTGGTGAGCGCCAAGATGTCGGCCATCGAGTAGGCGTCACCCGCGATGAAGGCGCGCTGCTCGAGCTGTGCATCGAGGAACGCGAACGCGCTGCGCACGAGCGCACGCGCTTGCTCCGCCATCTCCGCGATCTGGTGCTTCACTACCGCCTTTGTGAGCGGCGAGCCGTGCACCCACACCATGCCGACGGGCTGCATGAACGTCATCTCGACGCGCCGGTTCCACATGTCGATGCGGCCGATCTCCGCGGGCGTGCGTCCAAACAAGCTCGGCTCGGGGTGCAACGCTTCGAAGTAGCGACAGATCGCGACGGATTCTGCGATGTGCGTGCCGTCGTCGAGCGCGAGCACGGGAATGCCGCCCAACGGGTTCACGTTCGCCAGAAACTCCGGTGTGCGGTTCGCGCGCGTCATGATGTCCACTCTCTCGAACGGCACCGCGAGGCCCTTCTCGGCGAGGTAGATGTGCACGCGGCGCGGGTTCGGGGCGCCCGGGTAGGTGTAGAGCTTCATGCGGTGGTCCTCCGTGAGGTGCGCAAGATACGCCGTCTCCGCGTGCCGTCTTGTGGCATTCTTCGTGCCGAAACCTGCGCGCGATCGGAGTCCCCGTGAAGCATTCGTCTCGCATCGGCGCCACCGCACTCGCAGTCACACTCACGGTCCTAGGTTGTGAGGGCGCGCAGGACGCACTGCTCCGCCGCGTCGCGGCGGCACGCGCCGCTCCGCGCACGGAGATCTACGACGACGACGCGATGCGCGTGCTGATCTGCGGCAGCGCATCGCCGCTGCCGCACCCGACGCGCGCCCGGCCGTGCACCGCGATCTTCGCGGCAGGCAAACTGTGGGTCGTCGATGTCGGGCCCGGCTCGTGGAACCACATGGGCGGTTGGCGAATTCCCGGCGAGCGCATCGGCGCGGTGCTGCTCACCCACTTTCACAGCGACCACATCGGCGAGCTCGGCGAGTGGAACCTGCAGACGTGGGTGGCGGGGCGGCCGGCACCGCTCACCGTGATCGGGCCCGAGGGCGTGCAGCGCGTCGTCGCCGGCTTCAACGAGGCCTACGCGCTCGACGTTGGCTACCGCGTCGCTCACCACGGCGCGGGCTTCAACGTGCCAGCGCTGGGCCTCATGAATCCCGCGCCCATCGCGTTCGCGGATGGCGCCATGAGCGCCGTCGTGCACGATGCCGACGGCCTGCGCATTACGGCATTCCTCGTCGATCACCCGCCGATCGTGCCTTCCGTCGGCTACCGCTTCGATTGGCGCGGCCGCTCGGTGGTCGTGAGCGGTGACACGGTGAAGAACGCGAACCTAATCAGCGTTTCCAAGGACGCCGACGTGCTGGTGCACGAGGCGCAGGCGAACCACATCGTGAAGGTGCTGCAAGAGGCCGCGGGCACGAGCCGCCCGCGCGCGGCGAAGATCATGTCCGACATCCCCAGCTATCACACGACGCCGGTCGAAGCCGCAGAAGTCGCCAACGAAGCGAACGTGAAGCTGCTGGTGATGAGCCACTTGACACCGCCGCCGCCGAACGCGCTGATCGAGCGCATCTTCGTGCGTGGCGTAGACGAAGTGCGGCCGAGCGGCTGGGTGCTGGCAGACGACGGAATGCTCATCACTCTACCCGCGGACTCCGACGCGATCGACCAGGAGGACATCGAGTGAGCAGCGCACACTCGGGCGACCTGCTTGCGCGCCGCGAGGCGACTGTGCGCACGCACATGGAGCGCGAGGTCGTGCACGACTGGGACGCGGTGATCGCGACGTTTGCGCACCCACGCTACGAGCTGATGGCGACGGGCGTGGTGCACGACGGCGAGGCAGCCGTGCGCGAATACTTCCGCGCCGGCCGCGCGGTCGTACCCGACCAGCGCAACGAGATTCTCTCGCTGCGGCACGCGAGCGACGATGCGGTCGTCGTCGAGTTCTGGCTGCTCGGAACGCAGACCGGCGGCGCAAAGCCCAGTAACAAGCCGTTCAAGTGCCGAATGCTGGTGCTGTTCCTGTTCGCGCCGAGCAGCGACAAGCTCGTGTGCGAACGAGTCTATTGGGACAGCGCGACGATCTCGCGGCAGCTCGCATGACGCGTGAGGGGATGCGCCGGGTGCGCAAGCGAAGCGCGCAGCGAGCCGACTGCGAGCGAAGTCCCTCGGGCTGGGACAGCGCGACGATCGCGCGGCAGCTCGCGCCCAGCGCATGAGCGCCGAGGCCACGCTCTATCGCCGAGTGAACGCGCTGCTCGAGCCAGCGATCCGTCGCGGGCTCGGGGCGCCGCTGCTGTCGCCGGCGGGTTTCGTGGTGATCGAGATGACTGGCGCGAAGACCGGGAAGAGACGCCGCGTACCGCTCGCCGCTCTGCGCCTCGGCCCCTACGTGCTGATCGGCACCGTGCGCGGCGAACGCTCGCTGTGGGTGCGCAACCTCGTCGCGAACGGCAGCGTGCGAGTGTGGCTCGCGGCGCGGGCAAAGCCGATGCGCGCGTTCGTGCTGCGCCCCGGCGCGAGCGTGCGCACGCCGCGCGCGCTGCCGCGCATCCTGCACACGCCGTGGCGCGCACTCGCGGCGCTGACGCAGAGCGGCTTCGCGTTCGCGCTGCTGGCACCCGCGCCGGAGCGCGCCGCGGCTAAGCGCGCAGCTTCGCCGCGAGCGCCTGCTTCACGCCGGGCCACTCGGGCGCGGTCACGCTGAACCACACCGAAGTTCTCAGGTGACCGTCGGGCATCACCATGTGCGCGCGGAAGCGCCCTTCTTCCTTCGCGCCGATGCGCGCGAGCGCGTTGCGTGATTTCTCGTTCCGCTCGTCGGTCTTGAACTCGACGCGGTTGCAGCCGAGCACTTCGAAGCAGTGTGTGAGCTGCAGCAGCTTCGCCTCGCTGTTCACCGGGCTGCGCTGGTGCGAGGGCGTGATCCAGGTGGCGCCGATCTCGAGCCGCTTGTCCCCGGGAACGATCGCGAGAAACGACGTCGCGCCGACGACGCGATTCGTCGCGCGCTCGATCGTCACGAAGGGCAGCACCCCGCCACTCGCGACCGCTGCGGCGTTGAGCTTCACGTAGCCGCGCATCGCCTCTTCGCTGTCGAGCACGAACGGGAAGAAGCGGAACAGGCCGTGGCCGACGCCAGCGGCCACGAGTCCGTCGGCGTGCGATTCGCGCATCGGCTCGAGGCGCACGTGCGCGCCTTCCAGCGTGACGGGTTCCACCTTCATCGCGTTGCTCCTCGGCGCGGGAGCCGAGCACCGTAGCCGCGCGACGTGGCAGCGCCCGTGCGTCCGCAGCAACATGGCCCGCTCTCCAAGGAGCCGCTCATGCCCATGCCGAAGGGAATCCCGATCGTCGACCTGATGCTCGGATTTCCGATCCTCGACCACGAAAAGACGTACGACTTCCTGCGCCAACAAACGAAGGACGGCTGGTCGAAGGAGAGCACCTTCCCGGTCGAGTACATGTTCAAAGGCGTGCCGTACAACTGGGGCAAGGGCCGCGACCCGATCGAGGTCACGCTCGAGGAGATGGACAAGTGGGGCATCCAGTGGGCGCCGGCGAGCCCGCTGAACGAAACGGGCAAGAAGGCCCTAATCAATCACCCGAATCGATTCTTCGGCTCGCTGCAAGTCGACCCGAACGAAGGCATGGAGGCGGTGCGGCTCGCCAAGCGCATGCACGCCGAGTTCGGCATCAAGGCACTCTCGACGTTTCCGGCCGGGCTGATCCCGCAAGTCCCCATCAACGACAAGAAGTTCTATCCGCTCTACGCGACTGCTTGCGAGCTCGACATCGCGTACTTCGTGAACGCCGGCGTGCCGGGGCCACGCGTGCCGATGGCGTGCCAGAAAGTCGAGCTGCTCGACGAGGTGTGCTGGTTCTTCCCCGAGCTGCGGCTAGTGACGATGCACGTCTGCGAGCCGTGGGAAGACCTCGCTGTGAAGTTGATGCTGAAGTGGCCGGGCCTGCACTACTGCACGAGCGCGTTCGCTCCCAAGCATTATCCGCCGGCAATCATCAAGTACGCGAACACGCGCGGCGCCGACAAAATCATGTACGCCGGTTACCACCCGATGGGGCTTTCGCTCGAGCGCATCATGACCGAGATGCCGAACGTCGGGTTCAAGGACGCCGTGTGGCCGAAGTTCCTGCGCGAGAATGCACTGCGGGTGTTGAAGCTGAAGGGCTCGTGAAGGTCAGCTCTTCCCAGCTCTCAGCGTCACCGCATCGACCCACACGGTGCCGCTGCCTTCGATCACGACGTTGAGCTTCGCGCGCGTCGGCACCTGATCTTCCTTTAGGAAGAACGACGCCTCGTGCGTGCTCCACTCGCTCGTGCCGGAGAGCGGCGAGTGCAAGGCGCGCGAGAAGAACTCGCCCTCGTCCTTCACCGTGACCCACATCTCGAGGTAAGCGCGGCCCGCGATGCCTTCGCCGCGCAGCTTCGCGCGATAGGAAAAACGCGGGAGCTTCGGCGCGTCGAGCGGCACGTCGGCAATCTGCACGACGGTTCGCTCGCCGCTCGCCTCGATGCGGAACGAGCCCCGGCCATCTGCGGAGATGTCAGGGTCGAACGTGAGGCCGGGCTGCGGTGCGACGCTGCGCGCCGAATCGAGCCCGTCCGCGTAGAGCGCCATGTCGGCGAGCTTGTGCGGGCCGACGTCGCACGCAGCAATCGCGGTTGCCGCGAGCGCGAGCACACACAGTGCGCCCGCGAATCGACCCCGCGGATTCTCAGCCATGGCTCGCCCCTCTTCGCATCGCGCGCATCGCCCCCACGCTCGAGATCGTCGACACGCCGTACGGCACGAGCAGCGTGAGGGCCATCTTCAGGAGGCGCGTGCGATCGACGTCGCCGCGCACGAGCGCATCACCGTGATTGATCGTGATGAGCAGCGCACCCACGATCGCCGCCATGACCAGCGCGCGGCGCACGACGCCCCGCGACGCGGCGAGCTCGAGCCAGCTGGGGCCCTCGGTGTTCATCGCGCCTCACCGCGCTGCGCCGCCGCCCACGCTTCCCAGCGCGCGAAACGCTCGCGCCGCTCGGCGCGAAAGTTCGTCACTTCGAGGCGCAAGCCGTCGGGGTCGCTGAAGAACGTCGCGCAATAATCATCCGCGTACTCGGGGTAGAGACGCGGCGGCGAAGCCTCGATGCCGGCTGCAACGAGCGAGCGCGCGACGCGATCCACCGCCGCCGCGTCCTCGACGCGAAAGCAGAAGTGGTGCAACCCGGGCGCGTAAGAATCGTGGGCAACCTGCGTGCGCGCCGGCCGCAGCGCGACGCTGAAGTGGCGGTTGATGTAGTGCACGTGCGGTTCGCCACCGATCGGCGCGCGCGCCTTCACGTGCCCGAGTGCGTCCACGAGCACGCGATCGTAGAAGCGTTCGCTCGCTGTGAGATCGCTCACGCTGAAGTACACGTGATCGATACCGAGCACGTCGGCGGCACTCATCGCGTCACCTCGAAACCCGCCTTGCGTGCGTCCCAGGTCTCGGGCGTGACGCCGCGCTCGCGCAGCTTGTATTTCTGCACGCGACCCGTGGGAGTCTGCGGCAGCGAGGGCATCAGCTCGACGTAGCGCGGCACGAAGAAGTGTGGCGCCGTCTCGTTCACGAAGCGACAGAGCTCCTCGGGCGTCGCGCTCGCAGCTGGCTTCAGCACGACGCACACTTTCATCTCCGCCTCCGCGGCGAGCAACTCGCTCGCGACGGCGTGCGCCGCGCACTGCTGCACGGCCGGATGCGCCGCGAAGGCCGCCTCGACCTGAAACGACGAAATGTTACGACCCTTGAACCGAATGAAGTCCTTCTTGCGGTCGACGAAATAATAAGCGCCGCTCGCGTCGCGCCGCGCGAGGTCGCCGGTGTGGTACCAGAGGTTTCGCCATGCGCTGACGGTCGCCTCCGGATCGTTGAAGTAGCCATTGAAGATCTGGAACGGCGCGGTCGGGCGCACGCAGAGCTCGCCCGCTTCGCCAGGGGAAACCTCGAGATCGTGCTCGTCGAACAGCGTGATCTCGATCCCGTCCGCAGGGTCGCCGAGCGCATTCTCGGGATAGACGCGAGCTGGGCGGCGCGAGAGCAGACCCATCACTTCGCTCTGGCCCATGCCCTGATGAATCTCCTCGATCCCGAAGCGTTCCTTGAACGGTCCGATCAACTTCTCGGGCATCGGCACCATGCCAGCGCTGCGCACGGAGTTATCGCGATCGTTCGCGCGCGCGGGCTGTTGCCACAGGAAGATGTGCATGGCGCCGAGTGTGAACACCATCGTCGCACCGTAATGCCGGCAGCGATCCCAGAACTCGGTGACGGAGAAGCGCGGATCCATCGCGACCGGGACGCCGCACACGAGGGCGCGGTAAATGTTCGCGACCCACGCCGCCGACTGGTACATGGGCAAGCAGTTATAGATCACCTCGCCTTCGCGCAGGCCCGAGTTCGCTGCACCATCGAGCGCCGCGCGGATCCACACGTTGTGGCTCTGCATCACGCCCTTGGACTTGCCGGTGGTGCCTGACGTCCAGAGGATCGCGGCGGTGTCTCCATAATAAAGGCCCGCATCCTCGGGCTCGCTCCCCGGCCCCTGCGTGAGCTGCTCGAGCGAGATCACATCCAGCTGCGGCGGTAGCCCTGCAGGAACCTTGCCCCGCACCAGCACGCGCTCGAACGGCAGCGTCCCGTCCCCCGCCTGCAGCGCGCGCTCGAGCAGCGCGCCATCCGCAACGAGCACGCGCGCGCGCGAGTCCTCGAGCGATTCGCGCAGCCAAGTCCCCTTGTAATCCGTGTTCGTCGGGACCCAGATCGCGCCGAGCTTATTCAGCCCGAGCGTCGTCCAGACCCAATCCGGACACGAGTCGAGCAAGTAAGCGACCGTGTCGCCCTTCCCGACGCCGAGCTCCGTAAACCCCCGCGCACTCGCATTTGCGAGCTCATTCACACGCCCATACGACCACCGCTCGTCATCCCAGCGCACGAACAAATCGTCCGGAATCTTCTCCGCCTGCCTCCGCAAGCAGCGCCCAAGCAGCCGATCCGACAGTTCCGAAAACTCGAGCTTGTTCACGCGCGGTCCCTCAGAAACGAACGCTGCAGTCTACGGGGCACGCCCGACTCCGCGCCAAAACAAAGAGGAACGTCCCCGCGCTTCACCTTTCCGAGCGCCGATCCGCGCCCCTCCTCCATAACTGCACGCGGCCGGTCAAGCACGAGCAGCCGCGCTGGGGCCGGGGGCGGCGGAGGCCGCATCAAGCGCAGCCCGGCCCCGAACTCCGCGCATCGCAACACCTCGGGGCGATGCGCTCTCCACCGGGCTCGGAACATCTCAGCGAGGGGCCGCCGGTGAGCCAGCGGCCGGAGCCGCCCCCGGCCCCAGCGCGGCTGCGCTGCCCGCACGCAACCTCAATCCTTCAGCTCGATCAAAATCTCGTGGTACTCCTTCGCCCCGACATTCTTCGCCACCTCCACGCCGCCGCGTGCCACGAAGAAAATCTGCCCCGGCGCCACCTCCGCCTCCAGGTACTCCTTGTATTGCCCCTGCGTATCCGCCTCCGGCAGCACCGCCATTCGATCCCCCGAGATTTGCACCAGAATGTGATCGAGCGCGTGGCGGTGCGGTGGCCCGCTCTCGCCGGGCGGCATGCGCATCTCCCAGATGCGCACGCGCTCGTTTTCGAAGATCACACGATTCGCGATGTCGCCGAGCTTGCGGTCCACGCTTCCCCCTAATACCCACGCGTGCGATCGACGAGATCGCGCGCGAGCAGCGGTTTTCCGGCTTGCCAGCGCGTGAGGTTCTCGAGGAACGGCTCGAGCAGGAGGTCGAGCGCGCCGGGCATGTTCCATGAGATGTGCGGGCTGAGGCGCACGCGCGGGTGCGTGTAGAGCCAGTGGCCAGTAGGCGGCGGCTCGGGCTCCGCCACGTCGAGCGACGCACATGCGACGCGGCCGTCATCCAGCGCTTCGTGCAGTGCTTCTTGATCGATCAGCGCGCCACGCGACACGTTCACGAGATGCGCTCCTCGTTTCAGCTGCGCGAGTGCGTCGCGACCGATCAGGTGGCGCGTCTCGGGCGTCGAGGGCGCGGCGATCACGACGTGGTCCGCAGTGCCCAACAAGTCTGGCAGCGCGCGCACCACCTCGACGCCCTCCATCGCGCCTCCCTCGCTGCGCCGCAGCGCGCGCACCTGCATGCCGAACGGCAACGCGCGCTTCGCAACTTCGCGCCCAATTCCGCCGAAGCCGACGAGGCCGAGCGTGCGTCCGTGCAGGCCGCCGAGCTCGCGGTACTTCCACTCCGCGGGCTCGTGCACGAACGAAGCCGGGAAGCGCTTCTCGAACGCGAGCATCGCTGCGAGCACCCACTCGGCGATGGGGATCCCGCTGCCGCCGCGCGAGCACGTGAGCGGCGCGCTACCGAGCTCCGCGAGCGGGAATGCGTTCACGCCAGTGCCGTAGGCATGCACCCAGCGAACCCCGCGCGCCATCACCTCGCCGAGATTCGGCGCGCCCCACGCCTGCGTCAGCAACACCTCGCCGCGCACGTTCGCGTCGAGCGGCGACTCCTCGGGAATCTGCACCACCGAAACGTCGGGGAAGCGCTTCAACAGCTGGCCCAGCAGCGTCACCGGGATGTGGCTGAGCACGGTGATCGGCGGGCTCATGGCTTCGCTCCGCTGAGAATGCGTTCGACGAGCAGTGTGCGCTGCACCTGGCGCGTCGCCTCGGTGCGCGGCAGCTCGCTCACCAGCTCGAGCCGGCGCGGGCGCTTGAAGCTCGCGAGCCTGCCTTCGCAGTGTGCGCGCAGCGCATCGAGTGTTAGAGCGGCGCCGGGCGCGGGTACGGCCACCGCGCACACGATCTCCCCCCATTGTGCGTCCGGAATTCCGACCACCGCGATCTCCTGCACGCCCGCAGCATCGCGCAGCACCGCCTCGACTTCCGCTGGCGCGATGCTCTCGCCGCCGCTGCGGATCACTTCCTTCTTGCGACCGACGATTGCGAGATAGCCCTCGCCATCGAGCGCTCCGAGATCGCCCGTGTGGAACCAGCCACCCTGCAGCGCCGCGCCCGTCGCCGCTTCGTCCTCGAAGTACTCGCTCAGCAGGAAGGCGCTGCGCACGAGCAGCTCGCCGTCGTCCGCGATGCGCAACTCGCCGCCGGGTGGCGCTACGCCCACACTACTTGGCTTGCGTAGCACGTCGGCGTGCGAGAGCGCAGAGGCAGTGCCCGTCTCGGTTGCGCCGTAATAGATGCGCAACGTGCAGGCGGGGAAGCGCTCGCGCAACGCGCGCACCAGCTCGATTGGCACCGCGCTGGTGCCGGTATCGAGCTCGCGCAGGGAGCCCAGCTCGAAGCGCGCGAGATCGGCTTCGAGGATGCGCGCCCAAATCAGCGGGATGCCGTAGAAGTGATTCGCGCGACGGCGCTCGATTGCGGCGAGTAGCGCATCCGGCGTCGCGCTCGGCACGAACGCGATTTCGCCGCGCGTCTGCCAGGCTGCGAGCGCGAGCGTCCAGGGCGCCATGTGGAACATCGGAAACATGCAGACCGTGCGGCGCGGCTCGTCGTGGAACACACCTTGGAAGCCGCGCAGCCAGCTCGTGCGATGCGACAGCACGACGCCTTTCGGGCGCCCGGTACTGCCGCTCGTGAAGAAGATCACGTGAGCGTCGCTCTCGCGGAGCGCGGGCTCGACGACGTCCGAGTCGTCGAGCGGCAGTGCGTCGAGCATCAGGCTCGCGCCGCCATTCGGGGCCGCGCCGAGATGCGCAAGCTGCGCACCGCACTCGGCCGCGAGCTGCGCAGCATCCGTCGCGCGCTCCGCATCCGCGATCACGAGGCGTGGCCGCGCGATGCGCGCAACTTCGCTGGCCTCGCGCGCGCCGAGCCGCGCGTTCACGGGTGCGAATACCGCGCCGAGCTTGGCGCACGCTGCAAATAGCGGGACGAGCTCGAGCGACGTGTCGGCCCAGGTGACGACGCGATCGCCGTGCGCGACACCGAGCGTCCGCAGTGCGCGCGCCAGGCGGTTCGCGGCGCGATCGAGTGCGCCGTGCGTGAGCGTGCGCTCACCGAGCGCCGCGGCGACGCGATCCGGCACCACCCCCGCGTTGCTGCGGAATACGTCGCCGATCAGCAACGGGCGGGGCGTGAGTGGGGGTGTTGCGGTCATCGCCGGTCGAGAATACCATTCCCGATATGCAGAATGCCATTCCCGTTCGACGGAAATCGAGGCTCGGGGCCGCGGCGCCAGCGCCGGGCCCCTCCCGCCCGCGCGCGCTGGATCTCGCCGTCGAGCGCGCGCTAGGGCGCCAGCGGGCCACCTACGCCGCGGAGGCGGAGAAGCTCGTACAGGCGGCGCTCGCGCTGATCCGCGAGCGCGGCGACCTCGAGCCGCCCGTCGCGTCGATCGTGCGCAAAGCGAAGCTCTCGAACCAGGCCTTCTATCGGCACTTCCGCGGCAAGCACGAACTGCTCGTCGCGGTGCTCGACCACGGCATTGCGCTGCTCGAGGCGTATCTGCGCACGCGCATGGACGCCGCGCCGAACGCCACGGAGCGCGTTCGCGCCTGGCTGCACGGCATGCTCGAGCAGGCGCTCAACTCGCGCGGCGCCGAAGCGACACGCCCATTCGCACTTGCGCGCAGCCAACTCGCTCGCCACTACCCCGCGGAAGTCGCGGCGTCCGAGCAGCGCCTGTCGGCGCTCGTGCGCGCGGCGATCGCCGAAGCGAAGCGCGCGGGCGAACTTCCGGGCGCCGACCCCGACGCCGACAGCGAAGCGATCTACCACCTCGCGATGGGTTGGCTCGAGACGCGCCTACTCGAGGACGACCCCGCAGAGCGCGCTCAGGCGAAGCGGCTCGAGGCGTTCGCGATGGCCGGCTTGCGCGCGGGGAGTGATTAGGGCATGGAACGCGAGATCTTACTCACGGGCATTGGCGGACAGGGCGTGCAGCTCGCCGCGCAGATTCTTGCGCGCGCTGCGATTCAAGAGGGGCGGCACGTGATGTCGCTCGGCACGTACGGCGGCAGCATGCGCGGCGGCAACACGGATTCGACGCTGATCATCGGTGCGCAGCCGATCTCGGCGCCGCCGATCGTCGCGAAGAGCTGGGCGGGTATCGGCGCGCACCCGCGTTACTGGGACGGCGTGCGCGCGAAGCTGCGGAGCGGCGGCGTGGCGGTGTGGAACGCGGACCTGTTCGGCGAGAGCGGCGACGCGGGCCCTGCGCGCGCCATTGCCGTAAAGGCCACGACGCTCGCGACCCAGCTCGGTGCCGCGCAGGCAGCGTCGCTCGTGCTCGTCGGTGCACTCGCGGGCGCGACGGGGCTCGTCGGCCTCGAGGCGCTGATCGCCGCGATGGAGGAGTCGCTGCCGTCCTACCGCCGCGAGCATGCGCCGACGAACGCCGAGGCACTGCGCGCGGGATTTGCGGCCGCGCCACGCGGATGTGCGCCGGCCTGGAGCGAGGCATGAGCACACTGACGACGCGCGGCACCGTGGTGATCGCCGAGGAGCGCTGCAAGGGATGCGAGCTGTGCATTCCTGCGTGCCCGCCGCGAGTGTTACGGATGGGTGAGCGCCGGAACGAGATCGGCGCTCGCCTGCCCGAGCTGGTCGCAGGCTGCACCGGCTGCGGCGCGTGTCTGCTCGTGTGCCCGGATTTTTGTTTCGAGATCTACAAGTACGACGAGCCGGTCGTGCACGAAGGAGCCGCGCGATGACGCGTCGCCTGATGGAGGGCAGCGAGGCGATCGCCGAGGCCGCGATTGCCGCTGGCTGCCGGTTCTTTTCCGGCTACCCGATGACACCGTTCACCGAGTTATTGGAGAGCTTCGCTGCGAAGCTTCCCGAAGCCGGAGGCGTGTGCATCAACGCAGAGAGTGAGCTCGAAGCCGTCGGCATGGCGTGGGGCGCCGTCGCGACGGGCGCGCGCGCGGCCACAGGCTCGACGGGCCAAGGCCTCGCGCTGATGCAGGAATCGATCTCCGAGCTGGTGCGCGCCGAATTGCCGCTCGTCGTCTTCAACATGGCGCGTGGCCAGTTCGATTACTTCCAGGCGACGCGCGGAGGCGGTCACGGCGATTATCACCTGATCGTGCTCGCGCCAGTCGACGTCAACGAGGCCGTCGAGCTGACGCAGCAGGCCTTCGATCTCGCGGATCGCTGGCGCAACCCGGTGTTGATCTACGGCGACTACCTACTCGCGCACACGGCCGAAGCCGTGGACCTGCACGCGCGGCCACTCACGCCGCGAGATCGGAGCTGGGCCGCCGATGGAACGGGGCGCACGCGCGGCGGGCCGCGCCACATTTCGCCGATCGGCATGCAGCCCGGCATGAAGGGCATCAACGCCGAAGAATTCTGGAAGCGGTTGCAAGAGAAGCACGAGCGCATCGCGGCGACGGAGGCGCGCTTCGAGGTGGAGCACTGCGAGGACGCGGACGTCGTGGTCGTCGCGTTCGGCTCACTCGCTCGCTTTGCGCGGCACGCCGTGCGCGAGCTGCGCGCCCAAGGCGCTCGCGTCGGCTACTTCCGCCCGGTCACACTGTGGCCGTATCCGAGCGCGGCACTCGCGCGCGCGGCCGCCGGCGCAAAGCGCATCGCAGTGCTCGAGCAGAACGCGGGGCAGATGATCGACGACGTGCGACTCGCCGTGTTGGGTAGCGCGCCGGTCGTCGCGATCGGAGGCATCTCGACGGATCCGCACGGCTTCGGCATCGGCACCATCTTCGACCCAGAGCACGTGCGCGCGCGCATCCAAAGCGCGCTCGCCACGAGGAGCGCCGCGTGAACGACGACTTGATCCGCACCGACGCGCCGCCCGCACGCGCTGCGAAGCGCACGGGCGAGTTCTCGCCCGAGCTTCAGCTGAGCGTCGACCACGATCTATGCCCCGGCTGCGGCGAGCCACTCGCGCTGCGCCTCGTGCTCGAATTGATCGAAGAGCTCGGTTGCGCGGACAACGCGCTCGGCGTCGTCGGCATCGGTTGTTATACGGCGCTCGGCAGCTCGATCGGCGTCGACATGGTGCAGGCGCTCCACGGCCGCGCACCGAGCCTCGCGACCGGCGCGAAGCGCATGCGCCCGGACACGCTGGTGTTCGCGCTGCAGGGCGATGGCGACATGGTGAACGAGGGCCTGCAGGAGGTGATTCACACCGCGGCGCGCGGTGAGAACGTGACCTGCGTGCTGCTCAACAACGGCGTGTTCGGCGAGACCGGCGGCCACATGACCGCGACCACCGTGCTCGGCCAGCGCACCAAGAACACGCTCGAAGGTCGCGATGCCGCGCGCCATGGACACCCGATTTCGCTCGCGGAGATGCTCGCACCGCTGGGAGGCAGCGCCTACATCGCGCGCGGCTCCGTGCACGACGCGCCGAACATCGTGCGCACGCGGAAGATGCTGCGCCGCGCATTCGAGGCGCAGCTCGCCGGCGAAGGCTTCTCACTGGTCGAGATCCTCACCATGTGCCCGACCGGCTGGTTCGTGCCGACGGCCAGGGGCCCGGGCTACCTCGATGAAGTGATTGGGGCCGTGCACAAGATCGGTGAAATAAAGGCGCGGGGCGCTCGATAGGGCCGAAACCAGCCAGATCGATTTGGGACATTATTCCCGGATTTGTGCGCTGTTCCCCACCCGGCCGGTTACGCGTTACGCCGGGGGCGCCCCAGGCACGCCCCGTGCGGCACGCCTCTTGCTGCGCGCCAGGAGCGAATCAGCGCGCGGGGCGCGTGCTGAAGGAGGGTGGAAGATGTCGACTCGATGGCTGCGCACGATCTCGTGGATCCCCATGCTCCTGGCGCTCTTCCTCATGTCGTCGGCGAAGGCGGGATCCGCACCGAGGCAGCCGAAGCCGAGCAAGCTGGACTCACAGCTTCTAGCCGCGCTCCAGCGCGCGGGCTTCACCGGTCGCCTCGAGCAGAGCCTCGAGCAGCGCCTCGGGCGTCCGATCGACCGCGAGCTCGCCGATCTCGGCCGACTCGTGTTCTTCGACAACTTGTTGGGCCTGCACGAAGACAACTCGTGTGCAGGCTGCCACGCGCCGGCGAACGGCTTCGGCGATACACAGTCGATTGCCGTCGGCGTGGACAACAACGGCATCGTGGGTCCGCGGCGCGATGGGCCCTACAATCAGCGGCGCGCGCCCAGAGTCGTGAACTCGGGCTTCCTACCGAAGCTGATGCTCAACGGGCGCTTCGTCGCGCTCTCGGGCGATCCCTTCGACAACTCGGCCGGCTTCCAGTTCCCGGCGCCTGAGGGAACGACGCGCTTCCCAGCCGACGATCCCGAGATCCCGAACCTGCTCGTCGCACAGGCGCACATCCCGTCGACCGAGCTCGTCGAGATGGCGGGCTTCACCGGCACCGCCGGCAGCATCGCCCCGCACTTCGACGCGTTCGACGACGGACACGGCACGTCGGTGCCCGCGCCCGACGCGAGCGGGTTCCGCAACGAGCCGATCCGCGCGGTGGTGCTCCAGCGCTTCAACGACACCGCGGCGTACCGCGACCGGTTCGGCGCGATCTTCAACGGCGGCGTTCCACTACCGCGAGGTGGGATCACGTTCGCCATGATGGGCCGCGCGATCGCGGAGTTCGAGCTGTCGCTGACTTTCGCGAACGCGCCGATCGATCGCTTTGCTCGCAGCGAGCGCTCGGCGATGACATCCCAGCAAAAGCGTGGCGCCTTGCTCTTCTTCGGCTCGGCGCGCTGCGTCGCGTGCCATGCTGTGGGCGGCGAGTCCAACGAGATGTTCAGCGATTTCGAGAACCACGTGCTCGGCGTACCGCAGATCGCTCCGCGTTTCGGCGTCGGCCTGGGCAACGTCGTGTTCGACGGCCCCGGCCAGGACGAGGACTTCGGCGCCGAGCAGGTGAGCGGCGACCCGGCGGATCGTTACGCCTTCCGTACGGCACCGCTGCGCAACCTCGCGACGCAGCCAGCGTTCTTCCACAATGGATCGTTCCTGCGACTCGAAGACGCGATCCGCCACCACCTGAACGTGGTCGCGTCGGCTCGCTCTTACGACGCCGCTCGAGTGGGTCTCGACGCCGACCTGACGCTGCGCGAGGGGCCGATCGAGCCCGTGCTGCGACGCGTGGATCCGCGTGTCGCGCGACCGCGGCCGCTCTCGAAGCCGGACTTCGACGCGCTGGTCGCGTTCGTGCGCAACGGCCTGCTCGACCCGCGCGCGCTGCCCGCGAATCTGTGCCAGCTCGTCCCCGCTGAGGTGCCGAGCGGCATCCCGGTCGCCGATTTCGAGGAGTGCCGGTAGCAGCGCACGGCGCAGCGCCGAGAAGCGCGAGTTGACGATCCGCGCGACATCGTCTCGCGGCGCTTTCACGGGATGTCACCCTTCGCCGCGAGCGCGCGGGCACGCCGCGCCACGTTCCGCTCGTGAACAGCATGTTGCGGAACCTGGATCACATGCTCGTCGTGCGATCGGCTCGTGGCTACAACACGAACGAGGCGGGGATCGATTCGGATCTCGCGCTTCGCCACATTTGCCGTGGCCGTCTCATGCCTCCGGTCACCGTCAGGTAGGTGGCTGGCTGAAGCACGCTGCGCCGCTGGCTGTCGCCGATGCTGACTAGCACGGGCGAATAGTGAGTGTCTCTAGGCCCGCATCTGTTTCAGCACGCGCTCGCGGAGCGGACACCGAGTTGCGCCAAGCTTGCGCATTCATTGCTGGCGGGGCTCGAGCGCGGAGCTGCGCCGCATCGCGCGCCGGATCCGTGGCACCTGCCGCGCCGCGCGCTTCACCGCCCACACGTAGACGCCCGTTACCGACAGTACTGCGGTGGCGAGGCCTAACAGCGAGATCGCGATGCGACCGGGGAGGCCGAAGATATGCCCGCTATGAAGCGGAAACTGGAGCTGCGCGAATACGTCGCCCGCGCTGCCCTCACCCACGATGTCGGCCGCGACGAGGCTGCCGTCGCGATCGCTCACGTAGATCCAGGAAGCGCCGAGGCCGACGTCTGCCCGCTCGCCCTCGCGTATGACGCCGACGCCGAAGCCGGCGATTTCCTCGACGTGAAAAGCGTAAACCGGCTCCTCCGGCCAGCCCCGCTCGGCTGCCATCCGGCGCGCGGCAGCGATCGCCTCCGGGAATTCGAGCGTGCGCTCCCCCGGTGCGATCCCAAGCTGTTGCGCGCGGTCGAGCGCAGTCGGTGAGAGCTCGGAGAACGCGCCGACGATGGGCCGGAAGACTTCGTCGCGCAGATTCATGGCCACACCGCTGACCGCGAGCATCAGTAACAAGGCCCACAGCCAAAGCCCGGATGCTTGGTGCGTGTCGTGTAGCGCGCGATAGCGGCTGGCTTTCGTCTCGATCCGGAACGCGCGGGCCCAGCGACGCCAGGATGGCGTGCCGCGCGGGAGCGTGAGTGCGAGCCCCACGAAGCAGTCGAGCGCCCACGCGAGCGCGACGAGGCCCATCAGGATCACGCCGACACGATCCGGCAAATGCAGCGAGTAGTGCAGCGAGTAGAGGAACGGAACGATTTGCTCGCGTGCGAAGCAGCATTCGCCCCACAACCGGCGTCCGACGATCTCGCCGTCGACCGGATCGACGAAGAGCTCGTCGAAGCCGAGTGCCTGCCTGTAGTCGATGCCCGCGCGTGCGCGCGGCGCGACGCGCACAATCACCGAACGGCCCGCCACGATTTCGAGATCGACTGCTGATACTCGCGCGCGAGGCTCGGCCCTCTCGACGCGCGCGACGAGCTCTCCAACGCTCAGCGGCGTGCCCTCACTGGGCGCGCGATAAAGCTGCGGATTCAGCCCCTCGTCGAGCTCGTGGTAGAGCGCGATTACGCTGCCGGTGAGGCCGGCGAGCACGAGGAACCCGGCTAGGCCGAGGCCCAAGTAACGATGCAGGAGTGTGAGCGTCGAGCGCATGTGGGACTCGTGACGCTCAGAACGCCCAGGTTGCGAGCAAGCGCGTTCGCAAGGGCCTGCCCGGGAGCACGTAGAGGTCGTTGTACGAGCCCGCCGCGTAATTCTCGTCGGTGAGGTTGTCGACGTTCAGTTGGAGCTGGAGCGGCCCGCGCGCATACGTGACGTTCGCGTCCACGAGCGTGTAGGACGGCAGGAAGAACGTGTTCTCGAGATCGCCGGCCTGTCGGCTGTAGTGGCTCACGCCGATGCCAACGCCGAGCCCTGAGATTCTCCCGCTCCGCACCGTGTATTTGAGCCACGTCGAGAGCCCGTGCTTCGGTGCGTTGCGCGTCCACACGCCCTCGGGCAGCACGTGGTCGCGCGTGACTTCCGCGTCGGTGTAGGCATACGCGGCGATCAGCTCCCAGCCTTCG
>JANNKN010000424.1:0-2438 GCA_031396315.1 Deltaproteobacteria bacterium | reverse complement strand
ATGAAAGCCTTCCAGCCTTCCTGGAGCGATTTTTGGAGATACTCCCGGGCGGCCCGCTCTTCCGGAGCGTCGGCGACGTTCACATTTTCATCCGGATCCTCGGCGGCATCCAGAGCATCAGCAATGGAAAGGTGAGGTCGTCGTGCCAGCCCACGGGAAGGGGGGAAAGCCTCATTGGGATTTGGTGGGACGCGCAGCATAACGGCGGGAAAGCGGCGTCGAGGCGGGCGTGCTGCGCATCGGGTGGTTCCTCGCGTGAGAGAGCGTTCGGATGCTCCCCATGAACGTGCCGTTCCGCAGGGTGCGCGTGACGCCCTCTGCCGCATCGGCACTCTTGGGCGGCAACTCGCCCGCAAACGCCGGGCGGCGTCTTCGCCCGCCTGGCGGCGTTGCGCGGCGCTCGCCGTACGGGAAGTACGGCTTCGCTTGCGCGCCTTGCCAGGCGGGCGAATACGCTCGCCTGGCGGTGGTGCCTTGCTGCGTATCACGGAAACCACTTGCGCGCCCCCTGCGGGCGGACCGGCGGCTTCGCTCCTAGACCTTCTCGGTGCCGGTGAAGGCGAGCTCGTCCGGGCGGCAGACGAAGCGGAGGGCCGGGATCGTGATCTCGGCGAGCGTGACCGAGGCCGAGACCGGGTAGTACGGGTCGAGGCGGGGATCGCCCCAGGCAGCCGGCGCGAAGGCCGAGAGCTTGGGGCGCAGGCGCTCGGAGCGGGTCGGCTGGAACTCGGGGTCGACCTGGACGAGCCGCCAGCCGCGCGGCGTGTCGGCGAGGTTGAGCGTCCCGGAGAACTGCACGTCGCCGGGGGCGAGCGGGTCCGGGTCGGCGCCCTCGAACGCGAGGATCGTCTCGCCGCCCCGCGCGACGGTGAGCCGCACCGTGTCGTAGGAGCGCTGCCAGCGGATCTCGGCGGTCAGGGCTGGGTAGCCGAAGCCACTCGCGAGCCCGTCCGCGGCCGCGGCGTTATCGCAGGCGGCACCCGTCACGAATCCGCGCGGCCGCACGCCGCTGCGCGTCTGGGCGCGCAGTTGCACGAGCGAGAAGGCGCCCCACGGCGACTCGGGGCAACGCCACGCCTGCAGCACGAGCGCGGCAGGGTTCGTTGGGTGCAGCCCAGCCGGCACGATGCACTCGCGCGCGGAGCCGGGCATCTCGAACATCGCCTGCACGATCTCGGCGCCGGGCAGCACGACCGGCGCTGCGTCGAAGGCCGTCAGCTTGGGACGGCGAGCCATGAGATCCGCGAGGCGCGCGGTGCCCGTAATCACTGCGCTGCCCCTACGGCCGCGTGAACGGGCGCGAGCGCAGCGTCCTTCGTGAAGTGCGGCATCACTTCCTTCGCGAACAGCCGCATCGAATCGAGTACCGCCGGCTGCGGCACCGCCTCCATTCCGTTGAGCAGGAAGTTCACGCCCGTCACGCCCATCGACTCCCAGCGTTTGATCGCATCGATGCAGTGCTTGGGGTCGCCGATGCACAGGCCTTCGGGCAGCTGACTGCTCTCGCTCGGATTCGTCGCCTGCGACTGCGCGCTCGGCGCGAGGTTCGCAAGCGATTGGTAGGCGCGCGTCGGGAATGCTTCGCGTGTCCATAACAGGTGGGAGTTCGCCACCGAGAACGTTCCCATGAAGCGCATGCCCACCTCGGCGGCGCGCTTTCGGTCTTCGTGGCAATACAAGAAGTTGAGCGTCGCCACCTGATCGTTCACCACGCTCGACACCGGATTGCACGACTGGATGCGTCGGTGGTACTCGCGCGTGCGCCGCTCCTGCTCCGAATAGCTCGCCGAGGAGACGCCGAGGCAGCCGATACCGCGCTCCGCGGCGTCGAGCTCGGTGCCCGGGCTGGTGACCGTCACCCACAGCGGCGGATGCGGATCCTGCACGCACTTCGGCAGGATGTTGCGCTCGGGCATCGAGAAGCAGCGCCCGTCCCAGCGCACGGGCTCGCGCCGCCAGAGCACCGGCAGCGCGCGCACGAACTCGTCCCACGTTTTCTTGGTGTCGTCCGGGTTCACCTGGAAGCCACCGAGCTCCGTCCAAGTGGAGGAGCGCGCGGTGCCGAGCTCGAGCCGTCCGCCCGAGAGCAGGTCGAGCGTCGCGGCGCGCTCGGCGACACGGATCGGATGGTTCATCTCGGGCACGCACACCACCGCGCCGTGGCCGACGCGGATGCGCTTCGTCTGCATCGCCACCGCAGTCAGTACGAGCTCCGGGGCGGAGCAATGCGAGTACTCCTCGAGGAAGTGGTGCTCGACCGCCCAGACCCAGTGGAAGCCGAGCTCGTCCGCCAGCCGCGCCTGCTCGAGCGCGTTCTCGTAGACCTGGCGCTCGATCGCGCCGCCGAAGGGCCGCGGCACCAACAGCTCGAAGAAGATTCCGAACTTCACGCACGCTCCCGGTAGAAAAACTCACGTTACGACGACGTAACCCGCGGC
>JANNKN010000411.1:0-11029 GCA_031396315.1 Deltaproteobacteria bacterium | reverse complement strand
AGCGGCGGCACGGGGCCCCAGTCCGGCAGCCCGTACTCCTCCATCCCCGCGACCGTAATGGCTCGCGAGTAGTTGCCGAACACGTCGTACTTGGTGTTCCCGTCCTGCGTGTGACCCGTGACGATCTGCGGATGCGTCAGGATCACGTGGTAGGCCTCCATGAAGGCCTGCATTACCACCTTCCAGTTGGCGCGCATGATCTTCGCGACGTGCGCTTCCTTGTACCGCTTCTCGTAGGGCAACACGCTGAAGTGGCTCGCGAGGTCGCCGACGAACTTCTCGAGCGGCTCGCAGCTCGGATCGGGGTTGATGAAGACGAAGCGGCCCCAGCGCCCGACTCTCACTTCGGGCAAGTTCTGCTTGGACCTGTCGAGGTATTTGAAATCCCATTCGCAGGGGATTTCCTTGAGCTTGCCGCTCAACTCCCACGTCCAGCCGTGGAAGGGACAGCGCAGCTCGGCGGCCTTCTTGCCGCGCACCTCCTTGAGCTTCCGGCCGCGGTGGAGGCACGCGTTGTAGTAAGCCTTGATCTCGTTCGGCGCGGTCCGCACGACCAGGAAGGACATGCCCGCGATGTCATAGGGCAGCGAGTCGCCCACCTCGGGGATGTCGTCCTCGTGGCACGCCATCTGCCACACGCGCTTCCAGATCTTCTCGACCTCGAGGTCGTGGAACGCGCGCGTCGTGAACTGCTCGACGGGGACGATCGTCGCGCCCTCGAGGCGGGAGTCCCGCCGGTAAGAGTCGGGCACTGGCCGCGAATCCCCGTCCAGCAGCTTGTGATACTTCTCCTCGATCTCCTTCGGTCCGTACGCCATCGCCGCTCCTCCTGCTGCGTGCGGGAAGGTATCACGATCTCGCGCTGCGAGGCGCCGCCCGTCTCCCTAACACCCGAGACCAGGCTGGACCGGCCTGCGGAGCGCGGCCCGGATTCGGTTCCAACGCCGGCGAGCCGCCGGTCTCGAGCCCGCGCCAAGGGGCGCGATGGCGCATACTGAGTTTCCGCGCAGATTGCCGCGTCGGCTGGAGTGCACCGCGATGATTCGTCCCCGCAAGTCCGAGCGCAGCTACATCGCCTTCGTTCAAGACAGCACGCGCTGGGAGCTCTACTCGCCGCGCGTCGACGACATCGTCATCGCCACGCAGTCGAAATGCGGCACCACCTGGATGCAGCGCATCGTCAGCCTGCTCGTCTTCCAGTCGCCCGCGGCCTGTCCGATCATGGAAATCTCGCCGTGGATCGACGCGCTGTTCATGATGCCGCGCGAGGTGATGGTGCAAGTGATCGAGGCGCAGGCGCACCGCCGCTTCTTCAAGAGCCACCTGCCATTCGACGGCCTGCCGATCTACGACGAGGTCCGGTACATCCACGTTGCGCGCGACCCGCGCGACGCGTGCATGTCGCTCTTCAATCACTGGTCCGCGATGACGCCGGGCGCGTTCGACGCCATCGACGCAAACGTGCGGGCCGAGCTCGGGCCCGTCCCGCGGAGGCCCCGCGAGCTTGCCGAATTCTGGCGCCGCTGGTTCACGCGCGGCGTTCTGCCCGGCACGCACGACGGCTATCCCGATCTCTCGTTCGTCGAGCTCGAGAGTAGTTATTGGCGGGAGCGCCGCCGCGAGAATCTGCTGCTCGTGCACTACAACGACCTGAAGGCGGACCTCGACGGAGAGATGCGCCGGATCGCGGCGTTCCTCGAGATCGAGACGCCGGCTGCGCTCTGGCCGAGCCTCGTGGAAGCGGCTTCGTTCGAGGCGATGAAGCGCGACGGCGCGGTCTTGCTCGGGGCCGCCAATGCAATCTTCGAAGGCGGCTCGGATCGGTTTCTGTTCAAGGGCTCGAACGGCCGCTGGAAAGACGCGCTCTCGGCGGACGATCTCGCGCTCGCGGACCAGCTCGCCTCGCGCTTCACGCCGGGCCTGCGGCGCTGGGTCGAGCGAGGACGCCTCGTCGGCGGCGATCCGGTTTCATCGCCGGACTGAGCGCTGGAAGATGCGTGGGCTCGCCTTGGGACGCGCGCACGAAAGGAACCCTATGTCGAAGCCTTCGCGTGAGTTCGATGTCATCGTCTGGGGCGCGAGCGGCTTCACCGGCCGGCTCACCGCCGAATACTTGCTCAGGCATTATGGGACGACGGGGGCCTTGCGTTGGGCCATCGCCGGACGCAACGCCGCGAAGCTCGAAGCCACGCGCAGCGGCCTCTCGCGCGAGACCGGCATCGACGCGAGCGCACTGCCGATCCTCGTCGGCGACGGCGAAGACGCCGACTTCCTCGCCGCGCTGACGCGCCGCTCGCGCGTGCTCTGCACGACCGTCGGCCCCTACGCGATCTACGGCTCGAAGCTCGTCGCGGCGTGCGCGAGCCACGGCACCGACTACTGCGACCTCACCGGCGAGGTGCACTGGATGCAGCGCATGATCGAGGCGCATCAAGCCGCCGCGGTCGCGAGCGGCGCGCGCATCGTCTTCAGCTGCGGCTTCGACTGCATTCCTGCGGATCTCGGCGCCTTCTTCTTGCAGCGCGAAATGCGCGCCCGCCACGCGGTCGCGTGCTCGCGAATTCAGTTCCGCGTGGCGGGCTTCAGCGGAGGCGCGAGCGGAGGCACCGTCGCGAGCATGCTCCAGATGCTGGAGGAAGCCGAGTGCGACCCGAGCCTAATGGCCGTCATGAACGATCCCTATGCGCTCAACCCGAAGGGCGAACGCACGGGGCCCGACGAACCCGAGCGCAACACGCCGCGCTTCGACGACGACTTCCGGCAGTGGACCGCGCCGTTCATGATGGCCGGCATCGACACCAAGGTGGTGCGCCGCTCGAACGCCCTGCTCGGCTACGCCTACGGCAAGGGTTTTCGGTACGACGAGGCCGTGTTGATGGGCAGCGGGCCGCTCGGCTTCGCGAAGGCGGCAATGACGAGCGCGGGTACGCGCGCCGTGATGGGCGCGATGGCGATCGGCCGCGTGCGCCGCGCGGTCTCCGGCCGGCTGCCGCAACCGGGAGACGGGCCCTCGAAGGCGAAGCGCGAGGCCGGCTACTTCGACATCCAAGTGCGCGGCGAGCACCCGAGCGACGCCACGAAGACACTGCGCGGGCGAATTCGAGGCGATCGCGACCCCGGCTACGGATCGACTTCGAAGATGCTCGGCGAGAGCGCCGTTTGCCTGGCGCAGGATGCGCTGCCCGTGACTGGCGGATGCTGGACCCCTGCGAGCGCGATGGGCGATGCCTTGCTCGCGCGCCTCGCCGAAAACGCCGGCGTCACGTTCGCGCTCGACGATCCGGGCGCGCGCGAGGCGAGCTAGAGAAACGAGAATCCGCGACCCCGCTCGGCGTTACCGCGGACTCTCTGCTGAAGGCATCCCCGGTCTGGGGGGGTCAGCCGCCGCGCGTTGGGCGCGCGCCCTGGATTCGCTCAGTGCGAGTGGTGCCTCCGGGCGTCATCCCCATCGCGGCATTGCGCCGAATGATCGTCGCCCGGATTCGGTTTCGGGCCGCCACCGGCGCCTTCTCCACACGAGCGCGCTGCGCCGGTGAGCCACGAATCACGCTCGGGCCGGGTCATTAGGCCGGCCTCGACGAGCTTCCACGTCTCCTTGGCGAGGCACAGCATGCGGAGCCGCGAGGCCTGCGGCCGGCGGTATCCACGCTGTGTCGGACACGGGCACAGCTCTGCGAGCGAGCAGCCGTTCACGCCGACCCAGGTTCCGGCCGGAGTCGGATGGCACGCATCGGCTTCGTTCAGGACCCCGTCACCGTCCGCGTCCGCGTCACAGGCATCGCCTGCGCCGTCGCCATCGGTATCTACTTGGTCGGGATTCGGAGCCAGCGCGCAGTTGTCGGCCGCGTCGTCGATTCCGTCGCCATCGAAGTCCGGGTCGCAGGCGTCGCCGAGGCCGTCGAGGTCGCCATCGAGCTGATCCGGGTTTCGCACCTGAACGCAGTTGTCGATCGGGTTCGACACGCCATCGCCGTCGAGGTCCGCGTCGCACACATCCCCGCTGCCATCGAAGTCGAGGTCCGCTTGATTCGGATTCGCGACGAACGGGCAGTTGTCGAGATCGTTGCTCACGGCGTCGCTATCGAGGTCGTCGTCGCAAGCGTCCCCGCGGCCATCGCCGTCCTGATCCGCTTGGTTCGGGTTCGCGACGACTGGGCAGTTGTCGGCGCTATCGCCTATGCCATCGCCATCGTCGTCCGCGTCGCACGCGTCGCCGATGCCGTCGCCGTCCGAATCGCTCTGATTGGAGTTCGCGACGAATGGGCACGAGTCGAGCCCGTCGGCCACACCATCGCCGTCATCATCCGAATCGCAGGCGTCGCCCGCGCCGTCGCCGTCGGTGTCGAGCTGATCCGAGTTCGCAACCAAGAGGCAGTTGTCGATGCTGTCGTCGATCCCATCGCCCTCGGCATCGGGATCACAGGCATCGCCCAGCCCGTCGCCGTCGAGATCGGACTGATCGAGGTTCGCTGCTGACGGGCAGTTGTCGGCCGCGTCCGGGATGCCGTCGTCGTCGGTGTCGAGCGGCGCCGCTCCGCCTAACAAAGCGACCCACGCCTCCGGATCGCCAGTGGGGTTCGTGCCGTAACCCGAAATCACACGCCCGTCGCCGGAGACCCCGGTTGCCACCTCGAGCGTCCAGCCCGTGAGGTCCACGCCGAGGCTCTGGAGCACTGCCTCGAGGCTGCGCATCCCGTTTGCGCGATCCCACACGAAGGCCCGGGGTCCGAGATCCGTCAGCGACCAGCCGACGATGGTCGTCCCGTCGCTCGAGATGGCGAAGGCCGCGCTGCCGAACCAGGGGCTCGGCAAGCCTCCGAGGCCGACCATGCCAGTACCCGCGTCCCAGCGGAACGCTTCCTCGCCGAGCGCCGAGAAGCTCCGGCCGACGACGATCGAGCCGTCGCCCGAAATGCCGTTCGCCTCGCTGAAGACGCTGCCGCCCGAAAGCTCGCCGAGCGGGCTCATGCCCGCGCTGGCCGTCCAGCGGAACGCCTCATCGCCCGCAGCGGAAGCGCCGCGCCCAACGATTACGCTGCCGTCTGCCGAGGTCGCGCGCGCCTCACTGCGGAAGAAGCCGCCCGGGAGATCTCCGAGCCCTGCCATGCCGCCGCTCGCGCTCCAAACGAACGCCTCCGTGCCCAGCGGCGAGGCGCCGCTGCCCGCGATGATTAGGCCGTCGGCTGAAACCGCCAGCGCGCGGCTCGAGAAAGTGCCACCGGGCAGATCCCCGAGGCCGACCAGCGCGCCGCCCGCGAGGCGAAACGCCTCCTCGCCTAATGCGGAGTTGCTGCGCCCGACGACCACGCTGCCGTCGTGCGAGAGCCCGAGCGCATCGCTGAAGAAGGTGCTTCCGGGGAGGTCGCCAACGCCGACGATGCCTCCCGTCGCATCCCAGCGGAAGCCCTCGTAATGGCCCGTCGAGAGGCTGAGGCCGACGACGACTTGGCCATCGCTGGAGAGCGCATTCGCCTGGCTGAGCGCTCCGCCACCGGGCAGATCACCGACGGGCTGAAGGCTCGCGGCCTGTGCGGCGGCGGCGAGGGCTGCGAAGGCGGTGCTGAGCGCGAGAGAACGGGAGAGGAAACCCGACGTCGCAATCATGAATGCTTCCCCGCTGGTGAGCCCCCTCACGAAGAACTTTTCGGCGCGAGCCATGGGGCCGCCCGGTACATCCGTCACGGCGCTAAAGCGGCAGGCGAGCCCGCCGGGGCTGCGCGGTCGCTCAGATGGGACGCGGAGTTGCGCTCTGGCCTCGGGCGGCCAGCTCTCAGCGCAGGCCTTTGTTCGGATCGATTAGGTACTTCTCGCCGGTCGCCTGCTTGCCGTACACCGCGATTTCACTCAGTTGGAGCGCTTCGGCGAGCGAGACCTGCTTGGTGTACTGGCTCGCAAACGTCGATCGGATCTCGGCGGCGACGCGCGCGCGCAGCAGCTGTGCCGCTTCCGGGCCGATCTTCTGCAGGAACGGCGTCAGCAGCCAACCGCCGATTCCCCAAGCCATCCCGAAGTTTCGGTTGAGCTCGGTTGGGCCACGGTCGAGGCCGCCATAGATGTAGACCTGCTTGTGCGTCGTCGAGCCGTAGCGGCTGTACTCCTTGGCCGTCTTGTTGGCGGCGATCTCCATGCAGGAGAGGATTTGGCTCGCCAACTTTCCGCCGCCGGTCGCGTCGAAGGCGAGCGTCGCGCCAGTCTCGACGAGCGCGTCGGTCAGATCCTCCATGAATGTCGGGCGACTCGAATCGCAGACATGCGCGGCGCCGATCGACATCAGCCGTTTCACGTGCTCCGGCTTCCGCACGATGTTCACGAGGCCCACGTGATCCTTGATGCACAGCTTGTTGAGCATCTGACCCAGGTTCGACGCGGCGGCGGTGTGCACCAACGCCTTGTGACCCTCGAGCTTCATGGTCTCGACCATGCCGATCGCGGTCAGCGGATTGACGAAGCACGACGCGCCCTCGGCCGGCGTCGTGCCGACCGGTAGCAGCAGGCACTGCGCTGCCTTCATCAGGCGGAATTGCGAGTACATCGCGCCGCCGATGACCGCGACGGTCTTGCCGAGCAGCTCCTGCGCCGCCTGCGACGCGCCGGCAGCGACGACGACACCCGCGCCTTCGTTGCCCACCGGCAGCGACTGGTCGATACGCCCGGCCATCATCTTCATCACGTTCGGCGCGACCTCGGCCGTCACGATCGGGTTGGCGACCCCGCCCGCCGTCTTCGCACGGCTCATGTCGGCTCCGCCGAATAACAACCCGAGGTCCGACGGGTTGATCGGCGAGGCCTCGATGCGGACCACCACCTCGTCGGCCTTGGGCTCCGGCGTCGGCACGCTGACGAGCGACAGCTCGAGTACGCCATCATTCTTCACGATCGAGCGCAGTTGGAGCCCCGTCGTCGTGTTCTGATTCGTCACTTTACTTCTCCCCGATCGCAGGCAGTGCATCGCCCGCGAAGAAGCGGCGCGGGTTCTCGACGAGCAACGTGTCGATGTCGTCCTTGGTCGCGCCGCCCTCCAGCAGCCGCGGAACGATCTGGCGACAGAAGTGCGACGGCGTCCAGATCTTCTCCATCTCGGCGAGCAGTTCCCGATTGGCGATCGGCTCGCCGCGCCAACACCAGACGGTGTCGTGGGAGACGACGACGCGCGATGTGGCGCCGCGCTTGATCAGCGCGAGCAGCGACGCGACGCGCTCGGCGTCGGGATGGATCACATCGAGGCCGAAGCGATCGAAGCCGAGGTACGAGCCGCCGCGCGCGATCTTCATGTGATAGGCGTGGTCGCTCGTGCCGCAGCAGTGACCGATGATGATCCGGTGCGCGGGCACCCCCAGATCGGTGAGGAACTTCTGCTGCTCCGGGCCCATCGTGCCGCGATCGGTGTGCGACGTAATCGGCGCGCCGGTCGCGATCGACGCCTTCGCTGCGGCGGTCAGCACGACCTTCTCGTAGTCCGTGATCACACCGGCGCTGGTCGCGATCTTGATGATGCCGGGCTTGATGCCCGTCCGGCCGACGCCGTTCGTGAGCTCTGCGATGAACAGATCCGCCATCGCGTCGTGCTGCGGCCCGCCGAAGGCGGCGCGCGACTTCCAGTGCGACGAGCCGCCCTCGTGTTCGTGATACAGGCCCGCCGCAGCGATGATCGTGAAGCGCGCGCGCTGCGCGACCTCGGCGATCAGCTCGATGTCGCGGCCGAGATCCGACGGGCACGGATCGACCATCGCCGTAATGCCTTCCGCCTTCATCTCCTCGATCTTGTCCGCCGCGGCCGAGAGCATCTCCCGACGCGATGCGCCCGGGCGGCTCCAGTCCGTCTCCCAGCCGGGGTAACCGATCAGCACGTGCTCGTGCATGAGCGTGCGGCCGAGCTTGTCGGGCGTAATCGGGCCAGTGACGGTTTGAATCGTTTGGGGCACGAGGGGCACCTTCGAGTGGATGGCGCGGGATCGCGCGGGGGCTCCGCGGAACCACGGTATGACAACGGCGAGCCTCGGCGAAGGGCGAACTACGCGCGTCCAGTCATTCGTTCAGCCGAGCGAGAACCTCCTCCGGGCGCCGCCACACCTGCGCCTGGCAGAACACGCGAAGCGCGCATCCCTCGAGCTCCAGTGTGCCGTCGGCACGGAGGCGGATGCTCCCGCTGTAAGTTCGCCCGTCGTCCGGGTTGTAGACCGCTCCGCCAGTCCACACGCCAGCGGATGACTCGTGGAAGCCTCGCAGGATCTCTGTGCCCACGAGCGGGCGCGCGCGCTGTTTCGGGTCCGAATTCTCACGGTCGCGGCGAGGCGATGCGGAGTCGTCGAGCGCATCCCACAGCCAGACGATTCGCCCGCACAGGGTTCCAGCCGCGCCGCGTCGGCAGGGCTCGAGCTCGACGATCGAGCCGACCCCGGGCGTCAGCCAGCGCCCGGTAGGCCGAGGCGCCTGCCGGTCACCGGCGTGGACTCCCGTGGCCCACCCCAAAAAAGCTGCGATCGCAACGACTGAAGCCGTGACGAGCGGAGCGATCGCTCCGAGGAATCGGCGCCGGCGAGGCCGTTGACTGCGGGTCGCGATCCGAGGCAAGGCGAGGCGGTCGAGCGAGCCCATGGGGGGGAGCCTCCGAGAGTCGGGTGTGAAAACGCCAGGCCCGGTCCTTCGAGCCCGCGCGCGCATTCTACTTGACTGACCAGGTCGGTCAATTAAACTCCGACGCCTCGAGCTTCCCCCGACCGCGCCCCTGAAGGAGTGAACCGTGTCTCAACTGGAGAACGCGCCTGACCCCCGGCCGACGAGGCGCCGCACGCTCGGAGCGCGCCACTTCATTCCGCTCGCGGGTTTCGTCCTGCCGACCGTGCTGATCGGCTACGGCATCGTGATCCCGCGCAGCTGCATCGCCGGTGTGAACGAGCTCACGATCGGTTTCGCGACGACGGTCGTCGGCGCGTGCTTCACGTATTGGGCGGGCATTCGGCTCGCGCTTCGCGGCGAGGAGAAGACCCATGGCGAAGCCTGAGCTCATCGCGCGTCAGTCACGCCAGCCGAGCGGTTGGTTCGGCGAGCTCGTCGCGCGCGTGATGTCCTTCGAAACCGCGCCCGCGAACTCGATCGCAATCGAGCGGCTCGCCGTCCAAGCCGGCGAGGCCATTCTCGAAGTCGGCTGCGGACACGGACGTACGCTCGCGCGCATCGCGCAGGCGCCCTGCGGCTTCCTGGCAGGCATCGATCCGTCGGACGTGATGGTTCGGCTCGCGCGGCGGCGCCTGCGTCGCCGGATCGCTGCGGGCCAGGCGGAGATCGCGCATGCCACGAGCGCCGCCCTGCCCTTCGCGGACGCGCGATTCGACGCGGCGTTCGCCGTCCACGTGCTCTACTTCTGGAATGACGCGATCGCAGAGCTCCGCGAGATTCGGCGCGTGTTGCGACCGGGCGGACGCGTGCTGCTCGGCTACAGGCCGCGCGACGCAGAGGCGGTCGCTGGGCTCCCCGCGAGCGTGTACACGCTCCGCTCCGTGGAAGAGACGGAAGCGCTTCTCGCCAAAGCGGGCTTCGAGGCGGTTCGCTCTACGGATCGTGCGCTCGGCAAGGCGCGCTTCGTGTGCAGCGAGGCGAAGCGCTCGGCGCGCTGAAGAGGAATCGCAGCCGCGCTCCGGCGCCGCCGAATGCGACTCGGGTCGCGGTGGTGCAGACTCGACGCGCCCCGCGCACGCCGTCTCGAAGGATCTCGCGCCTTGCCGACCTCCAACGCCGCTGACACCAGCCTGCCCGCTTGGGCGTATCGCGATCCCGCGTTCTTCGCGCTCGAGCGCGAGCGCGTGTTCCGCCCCGCCTGGCAGATCGTGTGTCACGCGAACGACATCCCGCAGCCGGGCGACTTCCACACTCTCGACTTCCTCGGCGAGATGCTGTTCGTCATGCGCGGCGCCGACGGCGCCGTGCGCGGCTTCCATAACGTCTGCCGCCACCGCGCGGCGCGCCTGCTCGACGGACCACGCGGCAGCTGCCGCCGCATCGTCTGCCCGTATCACGCCTGGGCCTACGAGCTCGACGGTCGGCTCGTCGGTGTGACCGATCGCGCCGCGTTTCCGAGCCTCGATGCGACGCAGCACGGGCTCGCGTCTGTAGAGACCGAGCTGTGTGCCGGGTTCGTGTTCGTGCGGCTCGCGAGCGGCGGCCCAAGCGTCGCCGAGATGATCGCTCCCTACGCCGACGAGATCGCGCTGCATCGTTTCGAGGAGTTGCGGCCGAGTGGCCGCGTGACGCTGCGCCCGCGCGCGGTGAATTGGAAGAACGTCGGCGACAACTACTCCGACACGCTGCACATCCCGATCGCGCACCCGGGGCTCTCGCGGCTGTTCGGCACCAGCTACCGCGCCGAGTCGCGCGAGTGGATCGACCGCATGTCGGGCGAGCTGCAGGGGCAGCTCGCCGGCCAAGGGTCCGAACGCGCCTATCAGAGGCTGCTGCCGGCGGTGGAGGGCCTACCCCCGGAACGCCAGCGCACGTGGGTCTACTTCAAGCTGTGGCCGAACTTCGCGTTCGACGTCTACCCGGATCAGGTGGACTTCATGCAGTGGATCCCTCTGTCGCCGAGCGAGACGGTGATTCGCGAGATCTCGTATGCGCGCCCCGACCCGCGGCGCGAGATGCGCGCGGCGCGGTATCTGAATTGGCGCATCAATCGCCAGGTGAACGCCGAGGACAAGCGGCTGATCGAGCGCGTGCAGGCGGGGATGGCATCGAGCAGCTACCGCGCCGGCCCGCTCGGCGCGAGCGAGGTGTGTCTCCGCCGCTTCGGCGAGCGCATGCGCGAGCTGATCCCCGAGAGCCTCGAGCTCGAGCCGCCGCCCCAGCCTGGGCTCGCGGCGAAGCATTAGGGCCGGCGTGCGCAGCAGTCGCAAGCTCGGCCCCGTGCTCGCGACCGTGATCGTCGCGGGCAACATGATCGGCTCCGGCCCACGCACAAAAGGATACACATGGATGCATACCATCTCAGGTTTCTTTGGCGTGTTAGCGTACGTTTTTGGTGCAACACTTGGAAATT
>JANNKN010000399.1:0-2487 GCA_031396315.1 Deltaproteobacteria bacterium | reverse complement strand
GCCCTTTGGGGTCTGACCCCAAAGGGCCACTGGAGGCTTCGCTATGGATCTCTCGCAGTTTTCGCTTGCAGGCAAAGTCGCGCTGGTCACGGGCGGGAGCCGCGGCATTGGCGAGGCCACGGCGCTTGCGTTCGCGCGGGCTGGCGCCGACGTCGCAGTGTCGAGCCGCAAGCTCGCGGATCTCGAGCGCGTCGCGGATCAGGTGCGTGCGCTCGGGCGGCGCGCGCTGGCGATCGAGGCGCACGCGGGGCGCATGGATCAGCTCGCCCCGCAGGTCGAGCGCGTCGTGCGCGAGCTCGGTCAGATCGACGTGCTCGTCAACAACGCGGGCACGAGCTTCAACGCGCCGGCCATCGAGATGGACGAGAAGGCCTGGGACAGCGTGATGAACCTCGATCTGAAGGGCCTGTTCTTTCTCTCGCAAGCCGCGGCTCGCGCGATGCGCGATCAGAAGACGGGCGGCGCGATCATCAACATCGCGTCGGTCAGCGGCCTGCGTCCGCAGGTTCCGACGGCCCACTACTCGATTGCGAAGGCCGGTGTGGTGATGGCGACCAAGGCGCTCGCCGTGGAGTGGGCGGAGTACGGGATTCGCGTCAACTGCGTCGCGCCGGGCGCGATCGAGACGAAGCTCTTCAACGCGATCTTCTCGGTGTTCCCGGCGGAGCAGGGCAAGCGCGTGAAGCAGGCGGCCGCGGATCGGTTTCCGCTGAAGCGCGTCGGCGAGCCGCGCGAGATCGCGGATGCGTGCCTGTTCCTCGCGTCGAACGCGTCGAGCTACATGACTGGCGAGACGCTCGCGGTCGATGGCGGCGCGCTGCTCGTCTAGCCCGCGCCGCCGCGCGCTCCGTCGCCGCGCTGCTGCAGGATTCAGCGCCGGTGGGCATTTCGTGGTCACGCCCGCGGCGTCGCCTCATCGCGCGCGAGCCGAGTTCGGCTCACTCTCGCCGTAACGAGCGCGAAGCCCGTGGCACGCGCCTTGCTCTCTTCGCGCGCGTCGGCGCTCCGCCGGCCTAACAGGAGGATTCTCCCATGCCCCCCGTGGTCGATTCCGGCGACACCGCCTGGGTGCTCACCGCTTCCGCACTCGTGTTGTTGATGACTCTGCCCGGCCTGGCCCTGTTCTATGGCGGCCTCGTGCGCGCCAAGAACATGCTGAACGTGCTGGTGCAGTGCTTCGCCGCCGCGGCGATCGTGGGCGTGCTGTGGGTGCTCGTCGGCTACAGCCTCGCGTTCGGCGACGGCAACGCGTTCATCGGCGACTTCTCGAAGGTCGGCCTGATCGGCATCACGATCGATTCGGTGGTCGCGAACTTCGCTTCGCCGCCGCGCAACATCCCGGAGCTCGTGTTCGTCGCGTTTCAGGGCATGTTCGCGATCATCACGCCGGCCCTCATCATTGGCGCCGTCGCCGAGCGCATGAAGTTCAAGGCGTTCGCCGCGTTCATCGCGCTCTGGGTGCTGTTCGTGTATTGCCCGATCGCGCACATGGTGTGGGCGAGCACGGGCTACTTCTTCGCGAAGAGCGCGCTCGACTTCGCGGGCGGCCTCGTGGTGCATTGCTCCGCGGGCTTCTCGGCACTGGTCGCGGCGTTGGTGATCGGCAAGCGCAACGGCTTCGGCAAGGAGCCGATGCCGCCGCACAGTCTGCCGCTCTGCTTGGCCGGCGCAGGCTTGTTATGGGCGGGCTGGTTCGGCTTCAACGCCGGCAGCGCGCTCTCGGCCAGCGGCCTCGCGGCGCTCGCGTTCGTCAACACCGCCACCGCCGCTTCGGCCGCCACGCTGGTGTGGGCCGGCATCGAGATCCTGCATCGCGGCAAGGCCACCGCGCTCGGTGCCGCGACCGCGGCCGTCGCGGGCCTCGTCGCGATCACACCCGCCTGCGGCAATGTGGGCCCGCTCGGCGCGATTGCGGTCGGCTTCGGCGTGTCGGTGATCTGCTACGCCGCGGTCACATTCTTGAAGCCGCTGTTCGGCTACGACGACTCCCTCGACGCATTCGGCGTGCACGGCGTCGGTGGCGCCTGGGGCGCGATCGCGACGGCGCTGTTCGCGACCAGCTTCGGCGCGGGCGTCGAGACGCGCACCGATCAGCTGCTCATCCAGCTCGAAGGCGTCGCCTTCGTCGCGCTGTTCGCTCCGCTCGCGACGTTCGTGATCCTGAAGGGCCTCGCCTTCGCGATGGGCTCGCTGCGGGTCGGGGAAGAGGACGAATTCGAGGGCCTCGATCTTGCCGAGCACAGCGAGAGCGCCTACGCGCTCGGCGGCGGCTCGCTCGTCGAGCGGCCGGCTTCTCCGAGCAGTGAAGGCGTGCTGGTCGGCGCTCCCGCGCACGCGACGGTTTCCTAGGCCGCAGTCAGTCCCCTGCGCCGACACTGGCCCCGCTCCGCGGCAAAGCGGGGCGGGGGGTGGTGTGTCGTTAGCGGTAGGCCACCGCGAAAGCCCGCAGCGCGGGGAGCGCCGGCCACGCGCCCGCGGTGTGGGCGG
>JANNKN010000393.1:0-5696 GCA_031396315.1 Deltaproteobacteria bacterium | reverse complement strand
GGCGTGACGTCGCTGCAGGCCTGCGCTTCGGCGGCGTGTGGCCAGAGCGCGAGCACGGCCACGCCGCACGCGAGGAGAGCGCCGATCCGGCACGCAGCCGGCCGCGCGCGCCGGCGGGCTCGGGGCTTGGATGCCATGGGGATTCTCCTCGGCGGCACCCTATTTCGGCGCTCCTGCGGCTCGGTTGGCAACCGCCCGATGGAGGTGGCCAACCTCTAGGCCTGGTGGCAATCGCGACGGCCACCTCGCCGGGAGGCCGCGCCGCGCGACGCCGCCCTCAGCGGCCCCGCAGCGCCTCCAGCACTCGCGCGAAGTCCGCGTCCTGTGCGGAGTCTGCCGGCATGCGCAGGCTGATGCCGTCGGCAATTCCCGCGTAGCGCGCGCGAATCGTCGCGGCGATCTCGGTGAACGGCGCGCTCGGCACGAGCACGCCCAACATCTCGTCCGAGACGAGCGCGCGCATTCCAGCCCAGTCGCCAGCGCGCGTCTTCGCGAGCAGCGCGCGCCCTACGTCGCCCCAGCCGTGGTGCTCGAGCGTTCCCCAATAAGCGGGCGTCGAGTAGGTGAAGGCGAGCACCTCGCGCGCCGCCTCGCGCTCGCGCGCGACGCTCGCGGCATCGGGGCCCGTCGCGACCATCGGGTTCGCGATCAGCCGCAGCGCGCTCGCCTCGCGTCCCGCCTTCGCCGCGCCCCCTGAGAGCTTCGGGCGCATCGCGTCTCTCAGGTATGCCGGCGACGAGTTGGTCGGATGCGCGATCACACAATTCGCCACCTCGCCGGCGACCTCTGTCATCAGCGGCCCGATTGCGCCGAGCCAGATCTCGATGTGCGCGTGCTCCGCAGGCAGCGCGTCGGGCTTGAAGAACGGCTGCATGCGCGAGAGCGAGTACGAGGCGCTCTGATATGCGAGCGGCTGCCCCGTCTGGAATGCCACAAAGCACGCGCGCAACGCGCCGACGTAGTCGCGCATGCGCGCGGCCGGCGCGCTCCACGGCATGCCGAAGCGCCCCTCTACGTTGCCTTTCACCTGCGGGCCGAGCCCGATCGCGAAGCGCCCACCTGATAACTGCGCGAGCGCCCAGCTGTCTTGCGCCACCAGCATCGGACTGCGCGCGAACGCGACGATTACGCCGGTCGCGACGCGCAGCCTGCTCGTACTCGCGAGCGCGAGCGTCGCCGCGGGGATCGCGTCGTAGACGGCCTCGGGCACGATCAGCCCGTCGAAGCCGAGGCGCTCGGCGCGCTGCGCGTGCGCAGGCATCTTCGCGAGCGGCATGCGCACGTCGTCGACGGCGGCCCAGAGCTGCATGTGCGTCGCTCTCCTCGTCGCGTGCGCCCGCCGATGTAGCCCAGTCGGCGCTGCTCGCGATGCGCGAGCGCCGCGGCCTTGACGCTTTCTTGATGCCGCGCGGGCCAGGCTTGACGCCATCCGAACGCCGCGGCCCATAGGCTGCTTCGCATCGGAGGCCGCTCGTGATGGATCTCGTCTACGTCGCCTGTGTGCTGGTGTTCTTCGGCATCACGTGGGGGCTCGTTCGCCTCTGCGAGAAAGTGAGCTGACGCCATGGGCGCGTTCGAACTCCTCGGCGCCGCATTGTCGGTCGGCCTGTTCGTCTACCTCCTGGTGGCGTTGCTCGCGCCTGAGAAGCTGTCGTGAGCGCGAACGCGCTGCTCCAGCTCGCCCTCTATCTCGCCGTGCTCACGGCGCTCGCAGTCCCGCTCGGCCGCACCATGGCGGCGGTCTACGAGGGACGCGCGGGCTTGATGCAGCGCTTGCTCGGCCCCGTCGAGCGACTTCTCTACCGCGCGGCAGGCGTGCGCGTCGACGAGGAGATGAGCTGGAAGGCCTACGCCGCGGCGGTCCTCGTCTTCAATGGGATCGGCATCCTGGTGGTGTATGCGCTCCAGCGTCTGCAGGGCGCGTTGCCGCTCAACACAGCGGAGCTTCCCGCCGTCGGCGTCGACGTGGCCTTCAACACCGCCGTGAGCTTCGGCACCAACACGAATTGGCAGGCGTATGGCGGCGAGACCACGCTGAGTCACCTGACGCAGATGCTGGGGCTGACCGTCCAGAATTTTCTGTCGGCTGCGACCGGGATGGCGGTGTTGGTCGCGTTGATCCGCGGCTTCACGCGCCGGCTCGCGCCCGGCCTAGGAAGCTTCTGGGTCGACCTCGTGCGCGGCACGCTCTACGTGCTGCTGCCGCTCTCGCTCGCGCTCGCACTCGTGCTCGTGTGGCAAGGCGTGCCGCAGACGTTCGAGGCGACCGCGGCGGCGCAGCTGCTCGAGCCCACCACCGCAGCCGACGGCAGCGCGGTCGCAACGCAGCAGATCGCTCTCGGCCCGGTGGCCTCCCAGATCGCGATCAAGCAGCTCGGCACCAACGGCGGCGGTTATTACAACGCGAACTCCGCGCACCCGCTCGAGAACCCGACGCCGCTCGCGAACTTCGTCGAGGTGCTCTCGATCCTGCTGATCGCCGGAGCGCTCTGCTTCACCTTGGGCGAGCTCGTGAAGGATCGTCGCCAGGGCTGGGCGCTCTACGCCGCGATGTCCGTGATCTTCATTCCGCTGCTCGTCGCATGCCTCGCTGCCGAGCAAGCGGGAAACCCGAAGCTGACCGAGCTCGGCGTCGACTCCGTCGCGAGCTCGCTCCAAGCAGGCGGCAACATGGAGGGCTAGGAGGTCCGCTTCGGCATCGCCAACTCCGCGCTCTGGGCGACGGCGACCACCGCCGCGTCGAACGGCTCGGTGAACGCGATGCACGACAGCTTCACGCCGCTCGGCGGGCTCGTGCCGCTCTGGCTGATCGAGTTCGGCGAGGTGGTGTTTGGCGGTGTCGGCTCGGGGCTCTACGGCATGCTCGCCTTCGCGATCGTCGCCGTGTTCATCGGCGGCCTGATGGTCGGTCGCACGCCCGAGTACTTGGGCAAGAAGATCGAGGCCTTCGAGATGAAGATGGCCTCGCTCGTGATTCTGTTCCCGGCGATGGTGATCCTGCTCGGCACGGCGATCGCGTCCGTCGTGCCGCAAGGCACCGCGACGCTCGGCAACCCCGGGGCGCACGGTTTCAGCGAGATCCTCTACGCGTTCTCCTCAGGCGCGGGCAATAATGGCTCGGCATTCGGCGGCATCACCGTGAGCGGCCGTTTCTACGCCGTGGCGATCGCGATCGCGATGTTCATCGGGCGCTACTGGCTGATCGTCCCGGTGCTCGCGATTGCGGGCTCGCTCGCTCGGAAGAAGTCCGTGCCCGCGACCGCGGGAACGCTGCCGACCCATGGCGCGCTCTTCGTGGTGCTGCTCGCCGGCACGGTGGTGCTGGTGGGCGCTCTCACCTTCTTCCCCGCGCTGGCGCTCGGCCCGATCGTCGAGCACCTCCAGCTGTTCTCGCGCTGAGCAAGCGGCGCTTCGCCGCGCGCAGCGAGGCGAAGCCGAGCGGAGTCGCACGAAAAATCGCAGTTCGTAACAGCTCGCGGTCAGAGACCGACGAGATCATCGGAACGCCCAATCAGCGCCGGAGTCCACATGTCCACCAAGGCTCACGCACGTCCACTGTTCGATCCTGCCATCGTGAAGCGCGCGCTCGTCGATTCACTGCGCAAGCTCGACCCGCGACACATGCTGCGCAATCCCGTGATGTTCGTAGTCGAGGTCGGCAGCGCATTCACCACGCTGCTCGGGGTAGACGCCCTGATCACTGGCCAAGGCGAGGCGCCCGCGGGCTTCATCCTGGCGATCGCTGCCTGGCTCTGGCTCACCGTACTGTTCGCGAATTTCGCGGAGGCGATGGCGGAAGGCCGCGGGAAGGCGCAGGCCGATGCGCTTCGCGCGGCACGCCGCGATGTGCTCGCGAAGTTCCTGGCGGAGCCGCGCCACGGTGCGCCTTACGTCCACATGCCCTCTGTGCAGCTCGGCAAGGGCGACGTCGTGCTCGTCGAGGCCGGCGACACGATTCCTGCCGACGGCGAGGTGATCGAAGGCATCGCCTCTGTGAACGAGAGCGCCGTCACCGGCGAGAGCGCACCGGTGATCCGCGAGAGCGGCGGAGATCGCAGCTCGGTCACGGGTGGCACGACGGTGATCAGCGACTGGCTCGTCGTGCGCGTGTCCGCCAATCAGGGCGAAACATTTCTCGATCGCATGATCGCGCTCGTCGAAGGCGCGAAGCGCCAGAAGACTCCGAACGAGATTGCGCTCGACATCCTGCTCGCAGGCCTGACGATCGTATTCCTGCTCGCCACGATCACGCTGCGCCCGTTCTCGATGTACGCGTCCGCGGGAGCGGGCGCGCCGGTGGCGATGACGATGCTCGCAGCTCTGCTCGTCTGCCTGATCCCGACGACGATCGGAGGCCTGCTCTCGGCGATCGGTATCGCCGGCATGGACCGCATGATCCAGGCGAACGTGATCGCGACCTCGGGGCGCGCGGTCGAGGCGGCCGGCGACGTCGACGTGCTGCTGCTCGACAAGACGGGCACGATCACGCTCGGCAATCGCCAGGCGACGGCCTTCCTGCCCGCGCCCGGAGTGCTGGAGAAGGATCTCGCCGAGGCGGCGCAGCTCGCGTCGCTCGCCGACGAGACGCCGGAGGGCCGCAGCATCGTGGTGCTCGCGAAGGAGCGCTTCGCGCTGCGCGGCCGCGACGTACGCGCGCACGGCGCGCAGTTCGTTCCGTTCAGCGCGCACACGCGTATGAGCGGGGCCGATCTCGACGGCCGGAGAATTCGCAAGGGTGCCGGCGATGCAATCGAGGCGTTCGTCAAAGAACTGGGCGGCTCGCTGCCGAGCGAGGTACGCGCCGAGGTAGAGGGCGTCGCGCGCGCCGGTGGAACGCCGCTCGTCGTCGCCGATGGCGCGCGCGTGCTCGGCGTCGTGCACCTGAAGGACATCGTGAAAGGCGGAATTCGCGAGCGCTTCGCGGAGCTACGGCGAGTCGGCATCCGCACGGTGATGCTCACGGGCGACAACCCGCTCACCGCAGCTGCGATCGCCGCGGAGGCGGGCGTCGACGACTTCCTCGCCGAGGCGACGCCCGAGATGAAGCTCGCGTTGATCCGGGATTATCAGGCCAAGGGACACCTGGTCGCGATGACGGGCGACGGTACCAACGACGCGCCCGCGCTTGCGCAGGCCGACGTCGCGGTGGCGATGAACACCGGCACGCAGGCCGCCAAGGAAGCCGGCAACATGGTCGACCTCGACTCGAACCCGACCAAGTTGCTCGATGTGGTCGAGATCGGGAAGCAGATGCTGATGACCCGCGGCACGCTCACCACGTTCAGCATCGCGAACGACATCGCGAAGTACATCGCGAAGTACTTCGCGATCATCCCCGCGATGTTCGCCGCCACGTTTCCTGCGCTCGATGCGCTGAACGTGATGCGCCTGCACTCTCCGCAGAGTGCCGTGCTCTCGGCAGTGATCTTCAACGCCTTGATCATCATCGCGCTGATCCCCCTCGCGCTGCGCGGCGTGCGCTATCGGCCGGCGCCGGCCGGCGCGCTGCTGCAGCGCAACCTGCTCACCTACGGGCTCGGCGGCGTGCTGCTGCCGTTCCCGTTCATCAAACTGATCGACGTGGGTCTCGTGACCTTCGGCCTGGTCTGAGGAGTCGTGCCATGCTGGCTCAGCTGCGTCCTGCGCTCGTGATCTTCGCCGTCCTCTCGGCCATCACTGGCTTCGTCTATCCGGCC
>JANNKN010000372.1:0-10642 GCA_031396315.1 Deltaproteobacteria bacterium | reverse complement strand
ACACGGGCCAGCACGAGCAGCGGCAGCGGGGCCGGGGGCCGCTGCGGCGGCCCCTCTTAGTCGGGCGCACCTGTTCATCGAGGCAGCGCATTTCGTTCGGGTGTTGCGCTGCACCGAGTTCGGGGCCGAGCTGCGCTTGATTTCGGCGCAGCGGCCCCCGGCCCCGCTGCCGCTGCTCGTGCTGGCCCGTGTCGTCGGTGTCTTAGGGGGAGGGCGCGGATCGGCGCGGCTTTGAGCCGCGCCTCCCGCGCGCTTCGCGTTGTTACGGACGTTGCGTGGGCGTGACGACTGCGATCCGTGGGAGTTCAGTGATCGACGTGCGGTTCGCGCAATCCGGCGGTGCGCCACTTTGTGACGCTTGGGTGCCTGACCATCGCGTCGCAGTAGGCCTTCGCGGTGGCGTCGAGCGGCACGCCGTAGCTGAGGAAGCGGAAGACGACGGGTGCGTAGAAGCAGTCGGCGGTGGTGAATGCGCCGAACAAGTAGGGCCCGCTGGTGCCGAAGCGCTTGCGGCACTCGCGCCAGATTTCCTGCACGCGCGCTGCGTCGGCGAGCGCTTCGGGCGTGTGGCCCTTGCCGGGCGCGTTCTCCTGCAGGTCCATCGGCATGTTGTTGCGGAGCGCGCTGAAGCCCGAGTGCATCTCCGCCACTACCGAGCGCGCGAACGCGCGGGCAGCGGGGTCGCTCGGCCAGAGCTTCGCCGCGGGGAACTTCTCGTGCAGGTGCTCGACGATCGCGAGCGAATCCCAGATACCGAGTGCGCCGTCGATCAGGTACGGAACCTTGCCGCTCGGCGAACGGCGCTTGATCTGCTCACGCCAATCAGCGTCTCCGAACGAGATGAAGATTTCCTCGTACGGCGCCGCGATCTGCTCGAGCGCGAGCCACGCGCGCAGCGACCAGGAGGAGAAGTTCTTCGAGCCGATCACGAGCTTCAGCGACATCGCAATTCCTCCGAGCGCGCGAGGCGCCGTCTCCCGACTCACGCGCGCGTAACGTGTACCGGCGCGCGCCGAGCCTGCCACGGCGCCTCCTCCTCCAGCGCCGCCGCGAGCCGGATCAGCCGCACATCCTCGCCCATCGGCGCGATGAAGTGCATGCCGAGCGGCATTGCGTTCGCGCCGCTTCCGAGCTGCGCAAGCGGCAGCGAGATCGCCGGCACGCCCGTGAAGTTGCAGAGCGGCGTGTAGGGCACGGCTTGCATCACCGGCCCGAACCAAGCGTCGAGCGTGACGTCGCGCTGCAACAAGTTGAGCTTGCTGCCGACTTCGGGCGTCGAGCACGCGACGGTCGGCGTGAGCAGCACGTCGCACGTCTCGAAGAACGCGCCGAGCGCGCGCGAGGTCATGCTCTGGATGGCGAGCGCGCCGGTGTACTCGAGTGCGCTCATCTTGTGTGCAGCCTGCACGGCGAGCCACACGATCGGCTCCAAGTTATCAGGCCCGGCCTTGCGCCCGGTCATCGCCTCGATGCCCGCGACTTGGCCACCCGCACCTGCGATCCAGATCGCGATGAATGCGCGCAGGTAAGCCTCGTAGTCGAGCGCTGGCACGCGCTCTTCGACGCTGTGCCCCATGCTCTCGAGCAGCTTCGCGACGCGCTTCGTCTCGGCGGAGATCTCAGGCGTCGGCGCGTTCGGGCCGAACGCGCCCGACGCGACGGCGATGCGCAGCTTGCCCGTCGGCGCGCCGACCTCCTGCAGAAACGGGCGCTCGGGCTTCGCGAACGGAAACGCCTCGCCCGGCCCCGCGCCGAAGCCGGCGTCGAGCGCCGCGGCGGTGTCGCGCACGCTGCGCGAGTTCACGAGCTCCGAGACGATCGACGCGAGCAGGTGATCGCCGTCGGGCGCGAGCGTAATCATTCCGCGCGAGGGCTTGAGGCCGACGTTGCCGCAGAAGCTCGCTGGAATGCGCGTCGAGCCGCCGCCGTCGCTGCTGTGCGCCATCGGCAGGATGCCCGCGGCGACGATTGCTCCCGCGCCGCCGCTCGAGCCTCCCGGCGTGTGGTCGAGGCTCCACGGGTTGCGCGTCGTGCCGGTGAGCGTAGATTCAGTGATTAGGGTGAAGCCGAACTCGGGCGTCGTGGTGCGCGCGAGCGGATTCAGCCCCGCGTGCTTCCAGCGCGTAGCGAGCACGCTGTCGGCCGTCGCGCGCAGGCCCTTCAGCAGTCGCGAGCCGGATTCCTGGGTGCGGCCGGCCTCGGCAGTACCGAGATCCTTCCACGCGAACGGCACGCCGCGAAACGGGCCGGCGCCGAGCGCGCTCTCGTCGAGAGCCTCGACGCGGTCTTCCCATACCTCGATCACGGCATTGAGCTTCGGGTTGAGCGCCGCGATGCCGGCAGCGGCTTGTCGCGCGAGCTCGCGCGGCGTCACTTGCTCAGTGCGCACCAGTTGCGCGAGCCCGAGCGCATCGTGGCTCGCCCACTCGTCCCAGCTGAGCGCAAGCGTGGGCGTCGCTCCGAACGCCGCGCGCGGCAAGCTCGCGAGTGCGGCGGCGCCAGCCGCGCCAACCATCAGCTCGCGTCGCGTGATCTCATTCGTCATTACGGTGTCTCCCCGTCGTGTAGAGCGCTCAGTGCGCGAGGCCCCAGATTCCCAGCTTCGCGTCGCGCGCCGCTCGCTCGGCCTCCGCGAACTCGCGCGGGTACTTGCCTACTCCGTAGCGATCGAAGTACGGCGACCAACCGTGCTCGATCATCGCGAGATTCAGGTTCGCGTCGCCTGCGAACACGTAGGCGAGCAGGCGACCGTGCACGTCGCGCTCCTCCGGGCCGAGCTCTAGCTCGACGCGTCGCCCCGCGATCAGCGCTTCGAGCGCGTCGCCCGCTTCTTCGTAGAGCGGATCGTCGCGCTCGGGCGTGTCGATCTGGAGCATGCGCACGTGTTCCTTGCGGCCGTCGCAGCGCACGTTCAGGGTGTCGCCGTCGGTCACGTGCGTGACGTCGCAGGGGCCGAGGCGTTCGGCGTCGTTCGTCACTTCGACGCGCTGCGGCGGGGCGCTCGAGTTCGCGCGCTCCCCCGACCGAAACGCGAAGTGAGCAGCGACGGCCAGCGAGAGCAGGATCACGAGACGAAGCAATCGGCGCTGCGACATGCGCGCACAGCCTATCGCAGCGAGGCGCCCGTCAGAACGTGAATTGCGCGAAGCAGTAAGCGAAGTCGACGTCGCGCGCGGGCCCGGTCTGCGCCAAGAAATGACCCGGGAAGAAGTGCGCGAAGCCGCCACCGAGCTGCAGGTGCGCATCGAAGCGATACGCGAAGGAGAGATCGAGCTCTTCGCCCAGCTCGCGCGAGGCGCCGGGCACAGGCGCGCGGAGCAGGGCGCCTGCAGCGTTGTAGAGCCCGCTCGCACTGCCAGCGCGCCGGAAGTGATGCACGGCCAACTCGGCCGTGAGCGCGGGCAGCGGGCGCAGCGAAACCCCAGCCGAGACCGCGATCACGTTCTGCCGCGCGACGAGGTCGGCGATCCCCAGATAGGCGTGCCCGAGCGGGAAGAGCTGATCGAACAGCGCGACGTCGCCGCCCGCGTGCTCGTCGCCGCTCGCCCAATCGAGGCCCACGAAGAAGCGCGGCGAGACGCGCCACTCCTGGACCCAATAACCGAGCTGCGCGGCGACCATGCCGGCGGAGATGTCCGCGCTCCCCACGCGCCCGAACTGGTAGGCCGCCTCGCCCTCGAGGTCGAAGCGCGTGCCCGCGATCGGGCTCGCTGCGCGCGCACCGAGCGTGTGCCGGCGCTCCTCACCGAGCGCGGCCTCGCGTGCGAGTCCATAATAATGAGCCTCGACGCGCGCCGCGGCGCCGAGCTCGCGTCGCGCGTGCACGCCCCAGAAGCCGAGGTCGGTGACGTGGTCGTTGCGCGCGTACGGGCGCACGCGGACCGGCGCAACGGCGAACACTGCGAGCTCGCTCTTGCCCGCGCTCCACTCGAGCGTCGCGCCGTCGAATGTGCGGCGGGCGTTCGCCCAGTCGAGCGGCGAGACGAGCCGCTGCTTGCCCAGGCGCAGCTCCTGGCGCCCCGCGCGCAGCCGCAGGAGCGCGTCGCCGGCGAGCGGCTGCTCCCATTCGAGGAAGCCGTTCTGTAGGTCGATCGTGTCGGAATCCGTCGCGCGCGCGCCGCCGAATGCGCGCGGCTCGCTGGTGAAGGCCGCTTTCGCTTCGACGAACACACGGAAGCGCTCGCCCACGTGCAGGTCTGCGTGTGCGCGGAAACGTGTCAGGAGGAGCGCCTCGTCGTCGTCGGCCGGCGCGCCGAACGCGAAGCCCTCCCAAGCCTCGAAGCGCACGCGCGCTTGGCCGCCGAGCGAAAGCGCCGCATCGTCGCCGAGCGCGATCCATTTCACCGGGTCGAACGGGTCGCGGCTCGCGAGCGCGTTCGGCTCGGCGAGCGCGCTCCAGTCCTCGTCGAAGCGCAGCTCTTGATACGCGGGCCGATCCCCCGCCAGCGCGGGAGCCGCGAGCAGCGCGCCAACCAGGAGCTGAAGGAGCGATCGCATCGATGCCGCCGGGGTTACAGTGCACGCGATGTTACGAGCGGCTTCGCACCTGCGCCGTGCCTTTTGGGCAGCGGCCCTCCTTTCCGCCGTGCTCGGCGGAGCGAACGAACCTGCGGCAGCGCAGGACGCGGGCACGATCACAGGCCGCGTCACGCTGTTTCGCAAGAAGCTGTTCGGGAAGCCCGAGCCCGCGGCCGAAGTGCGCGACGTGGTCGTCTATGTGACGGGCTTCACGAGCGCAGCGCGAAGCGGCGAGGCCGCGCAGCTCGACCAGCAAGGGGAGCAGTTCGCGCCGAGGCTGCTGCCGGTCGTCGCAGGCCAAGAGGTCGCGTTCCCGAATCGCGACCGCATCTATCACAACGTGTTCTCGGTCTCGCCCGTGAAGTCCTTCGACCTCGGACAGTACAAGTCGAGCGATCCGCCGAAGCGCACGCGCTTCGAGCGCGCCGGGCTCGTGCCCGTTTACTGCAACATCCACCCGCACATGATTGCCTACGTCGTCGTGCTGGAGAACGCCGCCTTCGCGCTCGCTGCAGCGGACGGGACGTTCGCGATCCGCGGGGTTCCGCCGGGCCGACATACCGTGCACGCCTGGACGCCGGGCGCCGAGCCCGTGCGCCGCGAGCTCGAAGTTGCCGCCGGTGGAACGGTGAAAGCCGACTTCGAGCTGATCGGCGGCGCGATCCCGAGCCACAAGCGCAAGGACGGGAGCGAATACCCGCGGCCGGGCACCGAGCTCGAGAGGTGAGTTTGGGGTTCGCGTTTTCTCCCGGTTTACTTCGCTCGGCTCCGAGGACTCCGCCTCGCTGCGCGCTTCGCTTGCTTCTCGCCGTAATACATCGAGGCACTGCGGCAGCGGAGATGAACGGGCTTGCGGGTGGTTTCGGTAGGCAGCGTGCCGAGACGCCCATCCGTCTTGGCGCGAGATCCGCGAGTCGGTTGGAGCGGTGGTGATGCACGGGCCGCGGCGGTTTGCGACGAAGTTGTTTCTGGCTTTCGCGGCGTTGATGGGGGTGGCGCTGGCGGTTGCGTTGTTTGCGCTCGAGCGCATGGCGCGCGAGCGGGCGGAGGAGAGTTTCGCGGCGCGCTTCGAGCAGACGCGGGCGGCCTTCGTCGAGCTCGCGCGGCTGCGCGCGCGCTTCGTCGCGGACGAGATCGATGCGCTCGCGCGCGGCAATCCGCAGTTTCGCACCGTGCTCTCGACGGCGTCGCTCGCACCGGATCTTGGCCTTGGGGGCGAGAGCGGCCCCGCGAACCTCGAGGCTGCGACCGCCGATGCGCACCTGCGCCTGCGCTCGCTCGTGCCGGGCCTCGCACTCGCGGAGCGCAGTGACGTGTTGTTATTGCTCGCGGCGGACGGGCGCTTGCTCTATGCCGCCGCCGATCCCGAGCGCGCGGGCGAGGATCTCTCGGCGCTCGCGCTGTTTCAGGAGACGCTGAACACGGGCGAGGCGGCGGGCGTGTGGACGGAGCGCGAGCCGCGCGCGAACGGGCTCGCGCTCGTGCCGCGAGGCGCTGGGCCCGCCGTCTACGAGGTGATCGCGCGGCCGGTCGTGTTCGACGACGCGATTCACGGCGTCGTGATCGTCGGCGCTCGCGTCGACGCGGCGGCGCTCGCGATGCTGAAACGCGTCGCGGGCCTCGATCTCGCGCTCGTCGCGCATGGGCACCTGATTGCTTCGACGCTCCCGCCTGCTGCGGAGCTGGAGCTCGTGCGCGGCTGGACCGCGCTCACGAGCGGCCCTCCGGCGCGCGCGCCGCTCGGCTCCGATTATTGGGTGCGCACGACACCGGTATCGATCTCGGCGCCGACGGCGGAGTTCCTGCTGATCGCTTCGTACGCCGAGGAGCGTGCGTTCGTGCGCCGCATGCGCGGCTCGTTGCTCGCAGTGACCGCGGCGATCCTCGCGGCATCGCTCGTCGTGACGTTCACGATCGCGCGCGGCATCACGACGCCGCTGCGCGCACTGGCGCGCGCCGCGCGCCGAATTGGCGCGGGCGAGCTCGACACCGAGGTGCGCATCGCCTCGCAGGACGAGCTCGGCGAGCTGGGCGACGCATTCAACGAGATGACGCGCGGCCTGCGCGAACGCGATCGCCTGCGCCGCACCTTCGAACGCTACGTGTCGAAGGAGGTCGCGGCAGAGATTCTGCAGCACCCGGGCGTCGTGCCAGTCGGCGGCGTCGCGCGCGAGCTGACGGTGGCCTTCATCGACATCGGCGGCTTCACCAGCCTCGCGGAACGGCTCGGCGCCGAGGCCGTCGTCGCGCGGCTCAACGAATACTTCGAGACGGTTTGTGGCGCGGTGCTCGCGCGCGACGGCACGGTCAACGAGTTCGTCGGCGACGGCGTCGTCGTGTATTGGGGCGCGCCGATCCCGCAGGCCGACCACGCGCAGCGCGCGTGCCTCGCGGCGCTCGCGTGCCGCGATGCGCTCGAACGGCTAGGGGCGAGCTGGCGCGCGGCGGGGCTGCCGGAGACGCGCTTCCGCATCGGCCTGCACACCGGCGAGCTGATCGTCGGCGAGATCGGCTCCGAAGAGCGCCGTGCCTACCGCGCGGTGGGCGACGCGATGAATCTCGCGTCGCGGCTCGAGGGCGCGAACAAGAAATACGGCACGCGCATTCTCATCTCCGAGACGACGCGGGCGCAGGCGGGCGACGCGATCCTCGCGCGCGAGGTCGACTGCGTGCGCGTGGTCGGACGCATGCAGCCCGTGCGTCTGTTCGAGCCGCTCGCGCCTACGCGCGAGGCGAGCGCAGAGCTGCGCGCTTTCGCCGCGCGCTGGGAGGAAGCGCTCGCGCTCTACCGCGCGCGCGAGTTCGCCGCCGCCGCGCGCGCCTTCGCCGGGCTCGCGCCGGATTCCGCTGCGGCCGTGCTGCGCGCGCGCGCTGAGGCGTTCGCGGCAGCGCCGCCGCCCGCGGCCTGGGACGCCGTGCACGCGCTCGAAGAGAAGTAGGCGCGTCCGGCGCGGAGGCGTTCTCCGCGATCTTCGCAACCTCCGATGCGGCCACGCCACTCGCTCTGCTTAACTCCTCGAGAACCCGGAGGATTCGTCATGTCCCGCTTGCTTTTCACGCTCCTCGCGCTCGCTCTCGCGACGACCGCGCTCGCCACGACCTCGCTCGCCGAAGAGAGCTGGTACCCGTCACGCTATGGCGCGGACGACCGCGTCGGCGCCGCGAACAATCTCTCCGCGCCCGGCACGAAGCGCGCTGCGCAGCTCGTGACCACGGGCAAGACGTACTCGCTCGGCATGACGACGGGCCCCGATTCGCTCGCGTACCCGCCGCGCAAGTTCGGGATCGTGATCACGCAATCGAACGACGGCACCGGCCCGCGCATGGGCGAGAACCTCGCGACCGGGAACGACGACATCCTGATGACCTACATGGGCATCGGCTCACAGCTCGACGGCCTCGGCCACCTCGGCGTCGACCATCGCTACTACAACGGCCTCGAAGCACAGAAGTTCGTGGCGCCCGGCGGGCTGCTCGAGCTCGGCACCGACACCGTGCCGCCGATCGCGACGCGAGGCGTGTTGCTCGACATGGCGGCGCTGCGAGGCGTCGAGACCGTTCCGGTCGGCACCGCCTACAACCGCGCCGAGATCGACGCGGCGCTGAAGCGCGAGGGCCTGAAGATCGGCAAGGGCGACGTGGTGATCTTCCACTCGGGCTGGCAGAGGAAGGCACTCACCGACCCTGATAACCAGAAGCTGCAGCACCCGGGCGTCGGCGTCGAAGGCGCGAAGTATCTCGCGAGCCTCGGCGTGGTCGCTGTGGGCGCCGACACGATCGCGATCGAGACGATTCCATTCGAGAATCCCAACCGGCCGTTCGAGGTGCATCAGACACTGCTCGCGAAGAACGGCGTCTACATCCTCGAGAACATGGTGACCGGCGAGCTCGCGGCGGATCGCGCCTACGAGTTCCTGTTCGTGCTCGGGCAGCCGAAGTTCAAGGGCGCCGTACAGGCCGTGATCAACCCGATCGCGATTCGTTAGGGAGCGCTCGCGCACACGCATGGGCCTCTTCGATCGCAGGCGCCCGATCGCGGCGAGGCGGCACATCTTCGCGAGGAAGCGTCGCGGCGTCTTCGCTCGCCTGCCGCGCTGGTCTTGGCGCCGCTGGCTCGCGACCGCGCTGCTGCTCGCACTGCTCGGCCCGCTCGCGTCGGTCGCCTGCTTCCGCTTCGTGGATCCGCCCGCGAGCGCGATCATGCTGCGCGACGGCTTCGAGCGCCTGGTCGCGAGAAAGAGCTGGATCGCGCACGCGTGGGTCGACTACGAGGACATCTCTCCGGCGATGCGGCTCGCGGTGGTCGCCGCTGAAGACCAGCGCTTCCCCGTGCACGGCGGCTTCGACTTTGCCGCCATCGAGAAGGCGGTCGCGCACAACGAGAAGAGCGACCGAAAGCGCGGCGCGAGCACGATCTCGCAGCAGGTCGCGAAGAATCTCTTCCTCTGGCACGGGCGCAGCTGGCTGCGAAAGGGCCTCGAGGTCTACATCACCGTGGCGATCGAGACGCTCTGGCCGAAGCGCCGCATCCTCGAGATCTACCTCAACGTCGCTGAGTTCGGCTACGGCACGTACGGCGTCGGCGCGGCGTCGCGAAAGTTCTTCGGGTGCGACGCGGCGAAGCTGACCGCGCGACAGGCCGCGATGCTCGCGGCGGTGTTGCCGAATCCCAAGAAGCTGCGCGTGAACACGCCGGGCCCCTACACGCGGCAGCGCGTGCGCTGGATTCAGGCGCAGATGCAGCAGCTCGGGGAGAAGCACCTGGCGGGGCTTTGAGGGCAATCACTCGAGCCGAAAGGGCCGCTCGCCGTGAGCGCTCGGCACGCTACGGTGCCGAGCCTCTCGCAGGAGCTGCACATGCCTACGCACTGGAAGCGCGATCTCGAGACCGACGGCAAGAAATTTCGAGATTGGCTCGCGCGCACGATTCCGAATGCCACGGGCGTCGAGATCACGCCGCTCACGTCGCCCACGACTTCCGGCTTCTCGAACGAGACGCTGCTGTGCGAGGCGAGCTGGCGCGAGGGCGCGGCGCAGCGCAATGAGTCGCTGGTCGTGCGCGTGCAGCCGACCGGTTATCAGGTTTTTCCCGAGTACGACATGGGGCTGCAGTTCAAGACGATGCAGCTGCTCGGCAAGACCGACGTGCCGGTGCCGCGCGCACTCTGGCTCGAGGTGAGCGACCTCTCGATCTTCGGCTCGCCGTTCTACGTGATGGCGCGCGTCAACGGGCGCGTGCCGACGGATCAGCCGCCTTATCACGTGGGCGGCTGGATGCACGACATCTCGCCCGAGGAGCGGCGTTCGATCTTTCTCGGCGGCTTCGAGGCGATGGCGAAGATCCACCGACTCGAAGTCGAGAAGACCGGCTTCGGCTTTCTGCGGAAGCCCGGCTTCGCGAACGGCCTCGAGCAGGAGCTCGCGTTCTACAAAAACTACTTCGCGTGGGCGGCGCAGGGGCGCGTGCAGCCGATCGCCGAGCGCGCGCTGGCCTGGCTCGACGCGAACAAACCCAGCGGGGAGCCGGACGGCATCGTCTGGGGAGACGCGCGCATCGGCAACATCATCTTCGACGGCACGCGCGTTGCGGCCGTGCTCGACTGGGAGATGGTGACGGTCGGCAGCCCCGAGAAAGATCTCGGCTGGGCGGTCTTCCTCGATCGCCATCACAGCGAGGGCATGAGCACGCCGCGGCTCGCGGGCTTCCCGAGCTACGACGAGGCGATGGCGCACTACCAGCAGCACTCCGGCCACCGCGTGAAGCATCTGCACTACTACCAGGTGTTCGCGGGCTTCCGCTTTGCGGTGGTGATGATGCGCATTGCGCAGCAGTTGAGGCATTACGAACTGATGACGGCGGAGCAATCGCGAGCGATGGAGCAGAATAATACCGTTACGCAGTTGACGGCGAAGTTGCTCGGGGTGCCGTCGCCGGCGGAGATGTTGCTGCCTTAGGTTGCTTGATGCGGGATCCGCAGCTGCGGCGGGGCCGGGGGCCGCGGAGCCGAATGGCTCGGCTGCGGCCCCTCTCAGTCGGGCGTACCGGGGCGTCGAGGCAGCGCGTTGGCAGGCGAGAGACGATTGATTAGTCCGGCAGCGCGAATGCGATTAGTGCGTCGTTCGG
>JANNKN010000367.1:0-2817 GCA_031396315.1 Deltaproteobacteria bacterium | reverse complement strand
CGCGCTTGCGCCGTACGGGGCGCTGCGCGCGCGCGGTTCGGGGTTGGGCCGGCATGCGCGCGAACTTCGGGCTCAATCTTGACATCGTCAAGATGGACCCTCTACTCTGGTTTCGTCGAGGACGCGCCCCACTCAGGAGGCCGCATGAGCGCCGCAGCCAACACCGACTCCCTGCCCTTCCATCTGCGCGGAAACTTCGCGCCCGTCGCGGATGAAGCGACGCTCAGCGACCTGCGCGTAGAGGGCGCGATCCCGCGCGAGCTCTCCGGCCTCTACGTGCGCAACGGTCCGAACCCGAAGTCCGGCGTCTCGGGGCACTGGTTCTTCGGCGACGGCATGCTTCACGGCGTTCGCCTCGAGGGCGGCCGCGCGCGCTGGTTCAAGAATCGCTATGTGCGCACGCGCCGCCTCGAAACCCCGGATGCGCAGCGCGTCTCAGCCACAGGCGAGTTCGACCGAACGCTCTCGGCCGCGAACACCCACGTGATCGGCCACGCCGGAAAAATCTGGGCACTCGAGGAGCAGTCGTTCCCGTATTTGTTGGATCGCGACCTGAACACGACGGGACACTGCGACTTCGGCGGCAAGCTGACGAGCGCATTCACTGCGCATCCGAAGCGATGCCCGACGACCGGCGAGCTGCTCGCGTTCGGCTACTCGCCGTTCGCGCCCTACTTCACGTACCACCGAATCTCGAAGGCCGGCGAGCTTTTGCAGACGACCCCAATCGATACGCGGGGCCCGTCGATGATGCACGATTTCGCGATCACGCAATCGCGCGCGCTCATCCTCGACCTGCCGGTCGTGTTCGACCTGAATCGCGTAATGGCCGGCTCGATGCCTTATCAATGGAGCGACAGCTACGGCGCGCGTGTCGGGATCATGCCCCGCGACGCGTCGGGCCCCGTGCGCTGGTTCGAGATCGAGCCGTGCTTCCTGTTCCACACCGTGAACGCGTGGGATGATGGCGAAACCGTCGTGCTCGACGGGTGCCGTTACGACTCGCTCTGGCGCGAGGCCGGCTCGTTCGCGAGCGGCGGGCGCCAAACGGTTCATCGCTGGACGTTCGACCTCGCGGGCGGCGGCGTCAAAGAGGAGACGCTCGACGATCGCGCCACCGAGTTCCCCCGCGTCGCGGACGCGCGTGTCGGCCAGAAGCATCGCTTCTCGTATCTGACGCTCGCGACCGTGACGAACCCGAGCTCGCCGCAGCTGGACGGCCTGCTCAAGATGGATGCGGTCACGGGAAAAACCGAGACTCACATGTTCGGCGCGCACAAGAAGCCCGGCGAGCCCGTGTTCGTGCCGGCCGCCGGCGCGCGCAACGAAGCTGACGGCTACGTCGTCAGCTACGTGCACGACGAGGCGAACGCGTCGGCGGAGCTCGTGATCCTCGACGCGAGTCGCCTCAGTGCTCCGCCGATCGCCAGCGTGAAGATCCCGCGCCGCATCCCGTACGGCTTCCACGGCAGCTGGATCGCGAACGAGTAACCGCCTCGTACGCACCGGGGTCAGACCCCGAGTGCGTACGAGGGCTCGTTTCGCCCGGGCGCCGTGGCACTCTTCCGCGCGCACGCCGGGGGGAGAGCGCCATGAAGTGCCTCGTGATGGGCGGAACGCAATTCAACGGCCTCGCGCTGACGCGAGAGCTCGCGAAGCATGGTCACGACACGACGATTCTGAACCGCGGCAAGACGCCCGTCGATCTCCCGCTCGGTGTGAAGCGCCGCTTCGCGGATCGCACGGACGCGGCGGCACTCGCGAGCGCGCTCGGACGCGACGAGTGGGACGTCGTCTACGACGTGAACGCGTATCGCCCGGACGACGTGAAGCGCATGGCAGAGCTGCTGCGCGGCCGCGTGGGTCACTACGTGTTCGTCAGTTCGACCGTGATTTACGCCGCGTCGGATCGCCTGCCGATCGCGGAGGATTTCCCCATCGACCGCTCGCCGCAGCAGAACGAGTACGGGCGCTGGAAGATCGAGTGCGAGGATCTGCTCGTGCGCGAGCTGCGCGAGCGCGGCTTCCCAGCCTCGACGGTCGCGCTCTCGATGGTGTTCGGGCCCAACAATATTTTGCCCGACCGCGAGCAGCGCATGTTCGCGCGCCTGCTCCAGGGCCGGCCGATCCTGATTCCCGGCGATGGCTCGACGCTCGCGCAGATCGGTCACGTCGAAGACCAAGCGCGCGCATTCCTCAGGCTCGCCGGCAAGTCCGCGAGCTTCGGCCGGCGCTACAACCTGACGGGCGCGGACTACTTCTCCGCCGACGGCTACGTCGACACCTTCGCGGCCGTGGTCGGCGTGAAGCCTAACAAGACCTACGTCCCGGCCGCGCTGATGGACGACCTGTATGCAGGCCGCGCTCTGCTGAGAGCCGGACGCTCGGACGTGAAAGTCGACATCCGCAGCACTGAACTCACGAACCAGATCATGAATCAGCGCTTCCAGCTGACGATGCTGGTGCAGCGCATTGCTCCGCACATCCATCACTGGAACAAGAGCGTCGTCTACGGCATCGAGCGACTGCGCGAAGACGCCGACTGGCGCCCCGAGTTCACTTTCCCCGCTGCAGTCGAGCACACCTACGCCTGGTTTCGGCAGCAACGCCTGCACGAGACGCTCGCTTTTGATTGGAGCTGGGAAGATCAATTGGTCGAGATGGTGAGGGGGTACGGGAAGTAAGCGGGAGTCGTTGGATGGGTGGCTTTGTTGCGGGCGCCGCGCCTTGCGGCCGAGCGGCGGCCGCTGCGCGCAATGGCTCACTCGGCCCTGGGCTCGCGCGTCGTCGTTGCCGCTGGGCAACGATGCGCTGAGC
>JANNKN010000303.1:0-2362 GCA_031396315.1 Deltaproteobacteria bacterium | reverse complement strand
ACCACTGAGACAATCAAACCAACGATCAGCGGTGTGTATTGAAACCCAGGGATCGAAGTAAAGTTGACTTTGTTGACATCAACTTTCGAATTATCTGGGCCGCCGCGATGCGCCGCGCCGCGCTGCGTACCTGCTCCTCAGGCACGCCGCTCTTCGCCGCGTGGACCGCCACATCGAGCGACGTGAAGTGCGGCAGCACCTGCGCGAGGCCGTCGGCGTGCTCTGCCAGCCAGTCGCGCTTCAGAAGTCCCTCCTGCACGATCACGCCGATCATCGCCGCGAGCAGGAACGCGTCGCCGCCTGGCTTCACCTGCAGGTGGATGTCGGCGATCTCGGCGGTCTCGCTGCGGCGCGGATCGATCACGATCAACGTGCGCGCCGGATCGTTCGCGATCTCGCGCAAGGTGAGGCGGGCGCGCGGAATGCCGTGCGAGAACCATGGGTTCTTCCCCAGGAACAGCCCCACCTCGCAGTGCTCGAAATTTCCGCGCGAGTAGCCGCCGACCATCTTCGTCGCGACCCAGAATTCGCCAGTCTTCTCCTGCGAGAGCGCGCTCGCGCTGTGCACGGACCCGAGCAGCGACCGCGTCGCCGGCCCGTATACGCCGGGCAGATGGTTCCCCTGGCCGCCGCCGCCGTAATAAAAGATCGATTCTCCGCCGTGCTCGTCGCGGATCGCCGCGAAGCGCGTCGACACTTCGCGGATCGCGGTCTCCCAGTCGATTTCCTCGAACGTGCCGTCGGCGCGGCGTCGCAGCGGCTTGGTCAGGCGGTGCGGGCCGTTCTGGTAGAAGTCGAGGCGTGACGGCTTCTCGCACGCGTAACCGCGCGACGCCGGATGCGCGTCGTCGCCGCGCACCTTCACGAGCCGGCGCCCGTCGGCGCCGCCGAGCTGCACCTCGATGCCGCAGTTGCACTCGCACAGGATGCAGGCGGTGGACTTCCACTCGGACATCGTGTCTCTCCCACGGTTGGCGCGAGACCGTTGTAGAGCAGGTGGTTGCACTATGCAACCGATAATTGTAGAGTCGAGCGACTCACCCGAGAGGACAGCCGATGACCCGCGCGATCGAGTTCCATTTCGACTTCGTCAGCCCCTACTCCTATCTCGCGATCACGCAGCTCCCGGCGCTGGCGCGGCAGCACCGGGCCGAGATCGTCTACAAGCCGTTCCGGCTGCTCGAGCTGATGAAGCTCGTGGGCAACCGGCCGACCACGATCGAGTGCAAGAACAAGCTGCGCTACGCAGGCGCCGACCTTGGCCGCTGGGCCGCCAAGTACGGCGTCTCCATCCAGCGCAACCCACACCAGAGCAAGTTCGACACCGCTCTGCTGTTGCGCGGCGCGCTGGTCGCCGCCGACGACGGCGCCGCGGCGGCCTACGTCTCCGAGGTGTTCGGCGCGATGTGGAACGGCGAGCGCGATCTCAGCCAGCGTGCAGAGTTGTTGGGCGTGCTGAAGCAGGCCGGTCTCGCTGGCGAGAAGCTGCTCGAGCGCGCCGCGAGCGACGACGTCGCGACGCGGCTCGATCGCGAGACGGCGGCGGCCGCAGAGCGGGGCCTATTCGGGTCGCCGAGCTTCGTCGTCGGCGACGAGCTCTTCTTCGGCAACGATCGGCTGGAGTTCGTCGCCGCTGCCCTCGTGGCCGCGAAGGCCTGAAGGAGAGCCCCGTGTCCAAACGAATTTGCGTCATCACTGGCGTTGGCCCCGGCACGGGCAGCGCGCTTGCGCGCCGCTTCGCAGCAGGCGGCTATCAGGTTGCCTTGCTCGCGCGCACCGAGAGCCGCCTCCGAGAGCTCGCGGCGGAGTTACCCGGAGCCAGTGCCTATCCGTGCGACGTCGCGGACGAGGCGCAGGTCGCCGACACGCTCGCGCGCATCGCCCGCGAGCTCGGTCCCGCGAGCGTGCTGATCCACAACGCGGTGGGCGGCGCCTTCGGCGACTTCCAGCAAATCGATCCCGCGGTACTTCAGCAAAACTTCACGACCAACGTGATGTCGCTACTCCACCTCGCGCGCGGCGTAGCCCCCGCCATGCTCGAGGCCGGCGAGGGCACGATCCTCGTGACCGGAAACACCTCCGCGTACCGCGGCAGGGCGAACTTCGCGGGCTTCGCGCCGACCAAGGCGGCGCAGCGCATCCTGGCCGAATCCATGGCCCGCACGATGGGGCCGCGCGGCGTCCACGTCGCCTACCTGGTCATCGACGCCGCCATCGACCTGGAGTGGCAGCGCAAGAACAACCCGGACAAGCCGGACGACTACTTCTGCCAACCCAACGATATCGCGAACGAGGTCTGGCACATCGCCCACCAGGCCAAATCGGCATGGTCGTTCCGTTCGGAAATCCGGCCGTACGCGGA
>JANNKN010000257.1:0-9591 GCA_031396315.1 Deltaproteobacteria bacterium | reverse complement strand
GTGAGCACAACCCGGATTCCTTCGACCTCTGGTCGCTCGGCGGCGACGCCAAGCCGGGCGGCGTCGAGGAAGAGGCAGATCTCGGCAACTGGGCCAAAGAGCGGGCGCAGGAATGAACGCAGCCGCCGGGCGACGCGCGCGCGCGCGCAGCGGCTTCACGCTGATCGAGATCATGGCGGTGGTGCTGATCCTGCTGATGATCGCGGCCATCGTGATTCCGCGCGTGTCGCTGATCGCGAGCCAGGCGGCGCTCGACGACGCCAAACAACTCGCAGCGACGCTCGATTTCGCGCGCGAGAAGGCGATCGCGCTCGGCCGCGCGCACCGCGTCGTGCTCGATCTCGATCACGCGCAGTACTGGATCGAGGCGCAGCCGCCGCCTGCGACGACGCCGCCGATTCTCGCGTGGGCGGAGCTCGAGGAGCTGCCGCTCGTCGCGCCGCGCACGAACACGCGCGAATTCACGGCGCTCCGCGGGTCGCAGCCGACGCCGCTCGACGCCAACGTGCACATCACCGCCGTGGAGAACGAGTCGAGCCAGGCGAACGAGGGCCTCGCGCAGATCGCGTTCGAGCCGGATGGCGCGACGTCCGCGGCGCAGATCTGGCTGACGGCTGGCGACGACGTGCGCGTGCGCATCGAGATCGCCGCGCTCGCCGATCCGACGCGGGTCAAGTTCGATGCGCCGGAGTAACGCCTTCACCCTGATCGAAGTGATGGCGGCCGTGTTCATCCTCGGCCTGTTCGTCGCGTCGATCAGCGCGATCTTGACGCAGGCGCAGCGTCAGGAAGGCGACGCGCGACGACGCGCACGCGCTGCCGCGTATGCGGATCGCTTGCTCGCCGAGGTGGACGAATCGGTGCTGCGCGGCGCAGCGCTCACCCCCGGCTCGCGCGAGACGCGCGAAGAAGATCTGAGCGCCACCACGACGATCGCTGCCTTCGATCCCGCCGCGTTGCTGCCGCCCGGGGCAGAGCCGGAGCCCGGCGCAAGCGGGCGCGCCGAGCCGACTCCGAGTGGCTGGCTCGCGGGGCCGAACGCGAAAACCGCGCCGCCCATCCTCGAAGTCGCGATTCGCGTCAGCTGGGACGGCGCGCCAGTCGACGCAGAGACCCAGCAGCCCTACGCCGTGCGGCGCCGCAGCTTCGCACTCAACCCCGCCGCGCTCGAGACGCTCGCGCCCTCGGAAGCCGACGACGCCGGAGACGAAGAGTGAGCCCGCGCCGCGCCCGCGCCTTCACGCTGCTCGAGGTGATCGCAGTCGTGTTGATGCTCGGCATGGTCTTCCTCGTGATGGGCGGCGTGTTCTCGCGCATCGCGGCGACGACGCTCGACGCGAACCAGAGCGAAGCGACGCGCCGTGGGCTGCTGCTGCTCGACCGCGTCGCACGCGATCTAGAAGGCGCGACGCTGATCGAAAAGCCGGAGGGCGTCGATCCGCTCGAGCACCCGTGGCTGTTCTTCGCCGAGTCGCGACGCGGCAGCGACGGGGCGGATCGCTTGAAGTTCGACTCGCGCTCCGCGCGCGTCACCGGCGAGCATGCGACGGATCTCGCGGTCATCGCCTATTGGGTCGAGCTCGGCGATGCGGACGACCTCCGGCTCGTGCGCTGGGCGTCGCCCGCGCTGCCGGAATCGCTCGACCGCGACTTCCCGCGCAGCGACGACGCCGGCGCGCAGGTGATCGCGAGCGGCCTCGCGCGCTTCGGGGTGCGCTTCAGCGACGACGAAGGCGCGCTCGTGACGAGCTGGGATTCGTCGACGCTCGAGCGCTCCGGGAAGCTGCCGATTTCGGCAGAGATCACGCTCGCGCTGCTGGACCCGACCGCGCCCGAGGGCGAGCGCGTGTTCGCGAAGCGCGTGCTGCTGCCGCTGCGGCCGTTCGATCTCGAGAAGACGCTCGCCGGCGAAAACGCCGAGGAGGAGGACGACGAGGATGAGGAGGACGAGGACGGCTGCGTAACAGCGGGCGAGTGCCAGGCGTCGAATCCATCGGGCGTCGCCGCGCTGCTCGCGCAGCTGCCGGATCCGGCCGCCGGCCAAGCGCAGATCAACGCCAACCCCGACATGTGCGTCGAGGACATCGAAGCCAGCCTCGGCGTCGACCTCTCGGACATTTGCGAATGAGCGCGCGGCGGCGAGAGAGCGGCGTTGCGCTGATCGCGGTGCTCGTATTCGTGTTCCTCGCCGTGAGCGCAGCAGTGCTTTTCCTGCAGCGCACGTGGTTCAACGCGCAGGCCATCACCAACCACGACAACGGCGCGCGGGCCGAGGCGCTCGCCCGCGGCGGCGTGCAGCTCGCGCTCGCGCTCGTGATCGAGGATCGCGTGCGCGAGGAGGCGAGCGGTTTCCGCGCGGACTCACTCGCCGATTCGTGGGCCCAGGCGCGGCTCGTGCCGCTCGAGCTCGCGGATGGAACGTCGCTGAGGCTCACGATCGAGGACTCCGGCGCGTGCCTCAACCTGAATGCGCTCTTCAAGGACGGGGCACCCGCGGACCCGGCCACCGAGCCGTACCTGATCGCGCTGCTCGAGAAGGCGATCGAGGAGATGGAGAAAATCGCTGGGCCGGCCGATTCGTCGCGACGACGAGCCTACGACCCGGAGGAGCTGGCGCACAACCTGATGGATTACATCGATGCCGACAGCGAGCGCGTGAAAGGCGGCAACGAGGACGAGACGTACCTCGAACGCCGCCCGCCGTCGCGCGCCGCGAACCGTGCGCTGCTCTCGGTCGAGGAGCTCGGCGCGGTCGAGGGCTTCGACGCCGAACTCGTCGAGACGCTGCGGCCCTACGTCGGCGTGTTCCCCTGGGCCGGCACCAACACCGGCATCAATCCGAACACGGCGCCACCTTGGGTGCTCGCCCTGCTCTACACCGGTACGAGCGGCGATTACCGCTTCCCCACCGAGGACGACGTGCGGCGCGTTCTCGAGGCGCGCGAGGGCGGCAGCCTGCTCTGCGCCGACGAGGCGAACGACGCGAAGTGCACGCCCCTGCGCAGCGTGCTGCCCGATGGCGTCTACCCGCCGCCCAGCTTCGAGGCCGACGTGTTCCTCATAACCGCCGAAGCGCACGCCGGCGACACGCTCCGCACCGTCACCGCCGTGATCGACCGCAGCGAGCTCGCCAAGCCGAGGCTGCTCGCGATCCGCACTCAATAAAGCTAGGAACCGTCCCCATGGCGCGACGCGTGCTCGGCCTCGACATCGGCAGCCACTCCGTGAAGGCGGTGGAGCTGCGGCAAGCGCTCGGGCGCGACCTCGAGGTCGTGCAGCTGCGCTCCTTCGAGCTCGACGATCCGGCGCCCGCCCTCGCGACCGAGCTGCGCCACCTGGTCGCGGCCCACGACCTGCCGCTCCAACACGTGGTCGTCAGCGTCGCCGGCGACCGGCTCTCGACACGGCGCCTCAGCTTCCCGTTCAAGGAGCGCCGCAAGGTGGCGGCCGCGGTCCCGTTCGAGCTCGAGGAGCAGGTGCCGTTCGACCTGAAGGATTACGTCGTCGACTGGGATCTCGCGGGCGGCAGCGCCACGGGCGTCGACGTGTCGGCGTGCATCGTGCCGCGGCAAGAGATCTCGCTGCTGCTCGAGACGCTCGCCGAGGCGGGCGTGGTGCCGCGCGTGATCGAGGCCGAGGGCCTCGCGCTCTCGAATCTCGCGACGATTCTCGAGCTGCCCGGGACGCGCTTGCTCGCCGATGTCGGGCACCGCAAGACCTCGCTCGCGCTCTGCCGCGACGGCCGCGTGATCGCGACGCGCACGCTGCCGATCGCGGGCAAGGCGCTGACGCTGGCGATCGCGCAAGAGCGCGGACTCGGCGAGGTGGAGGCGGAGCGCGCGAAGCAGGAAGAAGGCGTGATCGGCAACCCGCGCGCGTCGGAAGCGCTCGCGGTGCTCGATCGCCTCGCGCGCGAAGTCGCGCGAACGCTCGCGTCGTTCGAGCCCCTGCTCGCCGGCGGCGCCGGCGTCGAGCGCGCGCACCTGCTCGGCGGCAGCGCGAAGCTCGCGGGCCTCGGGGTGTATCTCGGCGAACGCACGGGCATCGCGTTCGATCGCCTGCCGCTGCCGCGAGGTCCGCTCGGCGCCGCGTTCGTCACGAAGGGCGACACGTTACTGTTCGCACCTGCCATGGCGCTCGCGCTGCGCGGCACCACGCGCACCGCGACGCGCGTGAACCTGCGCCAAGGCGAATTCGCCGAGCGCATCGATCTGCGCGGCATCGTGCGCGAACTGCGCCCGACCGCGTGGCTCGCAGGCGGCCTGGTCGCCGCCGCGACACTCGCAGGTGGCGTCGACATTTGGAAGAACGCGCACACGGCAGGCGCTCACGAAGACGCCTCGCGGGCAATCGCGAGCGAAGCGCTGAAGGGCGCCGACCCAGGCGAAGACTCGCTGGCCGCGATGCAGACCGCGCTGCGCGAAGCCGAACGCCGCGCCGAGACTCTCGGCGTCTACCGCGGCAACTTGTCGGCGCTCGATCTGCTCACCGAGATCTCCGCGAACGTGCCGAAGGGGCTCGAAGTGGTGTTCGAGGAGCTCTCGATCGAACGCGACTCCGTGCAGATCCGCGGCCACACGCCCGATTTCAAGGCGGTCGATCAGCTCACCAGTGAGCTGAAGAAATTCCCGGCGTTCTCGGAAGTCGTGGTCGGCGCGAGCGACACCGACGCGCGCCGTGGCGGCGTCAACTTCGACGTGCGCATCCGCGTCGCGGGCGGGAAGAAATCATGAACGAGTGGGTGAGCCGCATCCGCGCCTGGTTCGAAGGGCTCGCGCGCCGCGAGAAACTGCTGGTTTCGGCTGCGGGGGGCGCCTTGGCGCTCGTGCTCGTGTTCGTGCTCGTGGCGCAGCCGCTGCTGAATGCGCGCACCGCCGCCGCCGAGCGCGCCGACGCCGCAGCGCAGCAGTACGAGGCGGTAAAGCAAGTGAAGCTGCGCTTCGACGAGGTGAGCGGGCGACTCAGCTCGATCGAGCAGCGCATCGCGACGGGGCCGCAGGGCAACCTGCTCGCGACGCTGCAGGATCTCGCGAGCCGCAGCGCCGTGAAGCTCGACTCGATCGAGCCGCGCACGGCGCCGCCCGCGCCGCCGTATCGCGAGACCAAGCTGCAAGTGACGCTCGCGAACGCCTCGCTGCCGCAGGTCGTGCGCTTCCTGCACGAGATCGAGAACGCGCCGCAGGTGATGTCGGTCAAGAGCCTTCGCGTGCGCATGCGCCCGGATCAGCCGGGCATGCTCGAGGTCACGTTCAGCGTGTCCTCGTTCGAGCGCGTCTGATGCGCGATCGTGAACCGAGCCTCGTCGGCCGCTGGTTCCGCGCGCTCGGCTTGCTCGTGCTGATCCTCGTGGCGATCGTCGCCGTGGCCCTCGCGTTCTTTCCCTTTGAACGCCTCGCGCCCGCGCTCGCCGCGCAAATCGAGCGCGAGACGCGCGTCGAGACGCGCATCGCCACGCTCGGTGTGAGGCTCGGCGCGCGCGGCCCGGTGCTCGAAGCCCGCGACGTCTCGCTGCGCTGGCCGACAGGCGAGACGCTCGCACTCGATGCGCTGACCGCGACACCCGCCGAGCTCGGCGCCTGGCTGCGCGGCGTGCAGAGCGCGCACGTCACAGCGGACGCGCGGTTCGGTTCGTTCGAAGGCGAAGTCTCGCGCGAGTTCGTGCGCGGCGACTTCACGCGCTTCGATTTCAGCCAGCTGCCGTCCACTTGGTTTGGCGTGCGCGGTTCGCCGCTCGCGGGCGCGGTCGACGCGCACGTCGATCTCACGCGTCTCGCCGAGCAGTGGAGCGGGACGGTTCGGCTCGAAGGCGGCGAAGGCTCGCTCGCTCTGCCCGGCTCCCCCATCGCGATCCCGTACGAGCGGCTCGACGCGGCCGTGCGACTCGACGAACTCGGCACGCTGCAGATCGAGTCGCTCGCGCTGGCGGGGCCGATGATCGTCGCGAGCGCGGAGGGCGAGGTCGCCGCGGGTTACGCGGGGCCGGCGACCGGCGAGATCGCGATCGATGCGGAAATCGAGCGCATGGACCCCGCGCTGCTGCCCGCACTCACGGAGTACGGCGTCGTGCTCGACGCGAACGGCGCGGGGCGCATCTCGATCTCGGGGACGCCCGAGCAAATCCAGATCCGCTGAACGCCGACGACCGGCGCTCCAAGCGGCAAGCGCGAGGCCACCCCGCCGGCTGCGCGGGACCGCTTGCTCGCGGGGCGCGTGGGGCTAGGTTCCTCCCATTCCTCCATCCGGATGGATTGATCCAGCCACCTCCCCCGCTGAGTTGGCGCCGCTCGGTGAAGTGATGCCCGCCTCACTCCAGAAGATCTTCCGCACCCTCGGTGACCCGACGCGCCTGCGCATCCTTGCGCTGCTCGAGCGGGACGAGTTGGCGGTGCAGGAGCTGATGGAGGTGCTCGGGATGGCGCAATCCCGGGTCTCGCGCCACCTCGGCATCCTGCGGGAGGCGAAGCTGCTGCGCGATCGCCGCGACGGCACCTTCGTGCTGTATCGCTTCGAGCCGCCCGCGGACGCGACCTGGCGCGATGCCCTCGCGCTCGCGCGCCGCTCGGTCGCGCAGGATCCAGCGGCGCGGCGCGACCAAGCTGCCCTGGTGCGCGTGCTCGAGGCCCGCAGCGCGAAGAGCCGCAGCTTCTTCGAGCAAGTCGGGCCGGAGTGGGACGCGATCCGCAAGGTGTGGGGCGATGAGCTGCTGCGCGCGCGCGCTTTACAGCGGCTCGCACCGCGCGGGCTGCGCGTGCTCGATCTCGGTACGGGCACCGGCGCGCTCGCGCTCGAGCTCGCGAGCGCGGGCTGCTCCGTGATCGCGGTCGACCACTCGCCGCGCATGCTCGAAGCCGCGCGCGCGAAGCTCGCTGGCGCCGGCATCGCGAACGTCGAGCTGCGCGCGGGCGACGCCGCCGCGCTGCCGCTCGCGAACGCCGAGGTCGATGCCGCGTTCGCGCACATGGTGCTGCAATACCTCGCGTCGCCGGCGGAGGCGCTCGCCGAGATGACGCGCGTCACGCGGCCCGGCGGGACCGTGGTCGCGATCGATTTCGTGAAGCACGAGCGCGAGTGGATGCGCCAGGAATTAGGCGTGGTGTGGATGGGCTTCGCGCCCGATGAGATCGCGCGCTGGCTCGAAGCCGCCGGCCTGCGCGACGTGCGCGTCGAGGCGCAGCCCGCAGCCGCGCGCGGCGCCGATCTGCCCGCCACCTTCATCGCGAGCGGCGTGAAAGCAAGCGAAGCGCGCCGCGAGGCGAAGCCGAGCGAAGTCAAACGCGGAGCGCACGCATGAAGAACGTCGAGGCACAGCTCCGCGCGCTGATGGCGCAGCGCATCCTGATCAAGGACGGCGCGATGGGCACGATGTTCCAAGCCGAGAACCTCGGCGAGGACGACTTTCGCGGCGAGCGCTTCGCGAATCACACGCATCCGCTGAAGGGCGACAACGACCTGCTCGTGCTGACGAAGCCCGCGCTCGTCGTCGACGTGCACGAGCGCTTCCTCGCGGCCGGCGCGGATCTGCTCGGCACCGCGAGCTTCAACGGCAATGCGATCTCGCAGGCCGATTATGGTCTTGCCGATCACGCGCGCGAGATCAGTCGCGAATCCGCACGGCTCGCGCGCCTTGCCGCGGACAAGTGGAGCGACAAGACCCCTGATAAGCCGCGGTTCGTGGCCGGCTCGCTCGGGCCCACGAACCGGACGCTGTCGCTCTCACCCGACGTGAACAACCCCGGCTACCGCGCCGTCACCTGGGACGAGCTCGAGAACGCTTACGCGGACCAGGTGCATGGCCTGCTCGAAGGCGGCGTCCACTTACTCGTGATCGAGACGATCTTCGACACGCTGAACGCGAAGGCGGCGCTGATCGGAATCGAACGCGTGTTCGGCGAACGCGGCGAGCGCGTGCCGGTGATGATCAGCGGCACGATGACGGACGCCTCGGGGCGCACGCTCTCGGGCCAGACGCTCGAGGCGTTCTACCGCTCGATTCGCCACGCGAACCCGCTGCTCGTCGGCCTCAACTGCTCGCTCGGCGCGCGGCAGATGCGTCCGCACATCGAGGAGTTTGCGCGGCTCGCGGACGTCGCGATCTCGGCCTACCCGAACGCGGGCCTCCCGAACGCGATGGGTGCCTACGACGAGACGCCCGCCGAGATGTCCGGACTGATTACGGACTGGGCGCAGAGCGGCTTCCTGAACGTGGTCGGTGGCTGCTGCGGGACGACCCCCGAGCACACTCGTGCGATCGCGAGCGCCGTGCGCGAGCTCGCGCCCCGCCCGCTCGCTCAGCCGCGCGAACGCCTCACCCACTTCTCCGGGATGGACGCGATCACGGTCCGCTCGGACTCGAACTTCCAGATGATCGGCGAGCGCACCAACGTCACCGGCTCGACGAAATTCCGAAAGCTGGTGAAGGCCGGCGACTGGGAGGCGGCGGTCGGCGTCGCGCTCGAACAAGTGCGGAGCGGCGCGAACCTGCTCGACGTCAACATGGACGAGGGCTTGCTCGATTCCGCGGCGTGCATGCGCACCTTCCTCGCGTGGATCGGCTCGGAGCCCGAGATCGCGCGCGTGCCGATCGTGATCGACTCGTCGAAGTGGGAAGTGCTCGAGGCGGGCCTGCAGAGGTGTCAGGGCAAGAGCGTCGTGAACTCGATCTCGCTGAAGGAAGGCGAAGCCGACTTTCTCGCGAAGGCGCGGCGTATCCGACAGTACGGCGCTGCGGTCGTGGTGATGGCATTCGACGAGAGCGGCCAGGCCGATACCGTCGCGCGCAAGCTCGAGATCTGCGAACGCGCCTATCGCCTACTCATCCAGCAAGCGGCGTTTCCGCCCGAGGACATCCTCTTCGACCCGAACATCCTGGCGATCGGCACGGGCATGGAGGAACACAGCGAATACGCGAGAGCCTTCATCGAGGCCGCGGCGCTGATCAAGCAGCGCTGCCCCGGCGTGCACATCTCGGGCGGCGTCTCGAACCTCTCGTTCTCGTTCCGCGGCAACGACGCGGTGCGCGAGGCGATCCACTCTGCGTTTCTGTATCACGCGATTCGCGCGGGCATGGATTTCGGCATCGTGAACGCGGGCCAGCTGCAAGTCTACGAGGACATCGCGCCGGACCTTTTGGAACGCGTCGAGGACCTGCTCTTCAATCGCCGCGCCGACGCCACCGAGCGCATGCTCGAGAGTGCGGCGACGCTCGCGAGCGGCGGCAAGAAGCGAGAGCTCGACCTCGCTTGGCGCGACGCCGACGTCGAGACGCGCCTGTCGCATGCACTCGTGCATGGCATCACGGACTTCATCGAGGCCGACGCGGAAGAGGCGCGCGTGAAGCTCGGCCGCCCGCTCGCGGTGATCGAGGGCCCACTGATGGCTGGCATGAATCACGTCGGCGACCTGTTCGGGGTGGGCAAGATGTTCCTGCCCCAAGTCGTGAAGAGCGCGCGCGCGATGAAGAAGGCCGTCGCCTACCTCGAGCCGTTCATGGCGGAGGAGCGCGCGATCTCCGGAGCGTCGGCGGCCAAAGGCAAGATCGTGATGGCCACCGTGAAGGGCGACGTGCACGACATCGGCAAGAACATCGTCGGC
>JANNKN010000198.1:0-5325 GCA_031396315.1 Deltaproteobacteria bacterium | reverse complement strand
GCTCGTCGCGTTTTCCGAAGCCCGCGAGGCCGGTGATCTTGCCCTCGTGATGCCCGGCCTTGAAGCCGAGAATCTGCGTGCACGCGCTGTAGAACTGCCCGAACGAGTTCGGGTAGAAGTACCGCTTCTTCGTGCGGATCGTGCGCCCGCGACCCTCGGAGAAAGTGATGCACACGTCGTCGCCCACGCCGTCCGCGGTGACGATCAGGGCCTGCTGCGCCGCGCCGCTGCGAAACGCGCTCGCTGCGTGCGCGTGGTGGTGATCGACGTACCACGCCTTCGGGCGCACGCCGAATTCTCGTTCGAGGAAGTCGAGCACGCGCTCGTAGCCCGTCGAACGCCAGAACGAGAAAAATCGGTAGGCCACCCGCAACAAGTGCGGGAAGTAATCCGAGAGGCCCTGATAATCGCGCGCGTCGGCGACCAAGCTGCGCCAGGTCTGCACCAAGAGGTCGCGCCACTCGAGGCCCGCGATCGCGACCGCCTCGATCTCTTCCGGCTTGATGCCGCTCACGCGGATCGCTTCCCGGATCGACTCCACTGGCGGGAAGGCGTTGTCCATCTTTTTGCGCGAGAGCCGCTCTTCGGTGACGGCCGAGAGCAACTTGCCGTCGCGCACGATGCAGGCGCCGGTCTCGTGCGTGGTCGCGACGCCGAGGATCGTGCGCGGGCGCAGCCGCGGCTCTTCGTGGCGACGCTCGGCGAGGAACTGCTCGGTCGTCGTGACCTCGAAGGTCTTGCGCACGTCGGCCGCGAGCTTCGCGAGGAAGCGCAACTTCGCGGCGCCCGAGAAGAAATCGTTGGTGAAGAAGCGCAGGTCGAGGCCGCGCACATCGCCCTGCGGCTCGGCGAAATCGCTGAAGTGAAACAGCAGCGTGAGGTGATCCGCACGCTTCGCGTGTGAGCGCAGGCCCGCGCGGAAGTACGCACGGCGCAGATAGAACGCGAAGCAGGGATGGAACGGTGGCAGCCCCGGCGGCGGTGCCGGCAGCGGAAATTCCATCAGGCCGCGATCGGGCAGGATCTCGAACGGATCCGGATACAGGCGCTGAAGCCCGAGCTTCTCGCGGAAATCGAAGTTCGCGGTGACCGAGCTGTCGTAGGCGAAGCCCGCATCCGCGAGTAGGTCGAGCGACTCCGCGTCGATCGCGTAACCCGGCGCGCGGAAGCCCTGCACGCGCGCGGAAAGCTCCTGCTCGATCAGCGCCTTCGCGTCGAAGATCTCCTCGCGTTTTTCGGCGAGCGTCGAGCGATCGAGGTAGCGGTGATGCAGCCCATGCGACGCAACGCTGTGGCCCGCCGCGACGACCTCGCGCAGTGCGACGCGTTTCTCCTTGTCGCGCAGGTCGGAGGCGATCACGAAGTAAGTCGCCTTCGCGCCCTGAGCCGCAAAGAATTGCAGCGAGCGCTCTACCGCGGAGTGGAAAAAGCCGTCGCGCGCGCCCTCCCAGACGCGGCCGTGCGCGCGATAGATCGCCGCCAGCCCATCCGTATCGACGTGATAGAAGGCTGCGCGCCGCAAGCCCGCGCTCATCGCCGCTCCTCCAGCGCCCACACGATGGCGCGCGCGGCATTGCCGTCGCCGAAGATCGAGGCTCCCGATAGCTCGGGCACGCGCGCCGTTTCCGCTGCGACGCGAATCTTCCCGGGGTCCGAGCCCGCGAGCACGTTCCAGCCGAGCTCCACGGTCTCGAGCCATTCCGTCTCGGGCCGCAGCGTCACACACGGCGTGCCGAGGAACATCGCTTCCTTCTGCATGCCGCCCGAGTCGGTGAGCACGACGCGCGCGTCGGCCTGCAGCACCAGCATGTCGAGGTACGAGACGGGATCGATCGGGCGCAGCGCGCCGCGCTCGAGTAGTTCGCCTGGCAACTCCGCGATCTTCTTGCGCGTGCGCGGGTGCACCGGGAACACGACGGGCTCGGCAAGGCTCGCAAGCGCACCCAATAGCTTCGCGAGTGCCGCGGGATCGTCCGCGTTGTAGTTGCGATGAATCGTCGCCACCGCGAACTGCTTCGGCCTCAGGCCGTGCGCGTCGAGTACCTGTGAGCGCTCTCGCGCCATCGGTAGGAACGTACGCACGGCATCGAGCATCGTGTCGCCGACGTGCAGCGCGCGCTCCGCGAGGCCCTCGCGCGCGAGGTTGCGCATCGCGGTGGGCGTCGGGCACAGCAGCAGATCCGAGGCGTGATCCGTGAGCACGCGGTTGTCTTCCTCGGGCATCGCGCGATTCCACGAGCGCAGGCCGGCCTCGATGTGCGCCAGCCGCAGCTCGGATTTCTTCGCGGCCAGCGCGCCGCCGAGCGTCGAGTTCGTGTCGCCGTAGACGACGACCCAGTCCGGTCTCGCCTCCCTGAGAACTTCCTCGCTGCGCTTCAGCACCTCGGCTACCTGCCAGCCCGCGGCGCCAGACCCGACGCCGAGGTTCACGCTCGGCGTCTTGATCGGCAGCTCCTTGAAGAACACGTCCGACATGCCGGCGTCGTAGTGCTGACCCGTGTGGATCAGCAGCTCCTCGTGGCCCGCAGCCGCGAGCGCCGCCGAAAACGGCGCCGCCTTCACGAACTGCGGCCGCGCGCCGACGATCGTCGCGATTCTCACAACGGCGCTCCGAGCTTCACCGGCGCGCCGCCTTGTTCGAGGGATGCCTGACAAGCCGCGAGCACGCGCAGCACGCGCAGGCCGTTCACGCCGTCGGTCCTCGGTGGCTTTCTGTCGGCGATGGCCGCCAGAAAGGCCTCGCACTCGAGGCGCAGGGGCTCGGTCTCGTCGAAGAAGAGCGTCGTCTCCGCAGTCTGGCGCGCGACGAGCATGCCGCTGCGCTGCTCGATGCCCTTGTCGTACAGCTTCAGCTTGCCCTCGCGCGCCGTGTCGTCGAAAACCGCCATTTTCTTGTCGCCGACGACGACCAAGCGCTGCTCTTTGTGCGGATGCAGCCACGACACGAAGATGTGCGCGCGCACGCCGTTCGGAAACGAGAGGTTCGAGACGGTCACGTCGGCGACGCCGTGGGTCAGGTACTCGCCGCCCGAAGCCGTGACGGATTCGGGATCGGCGCCGAGCAGCGACAGGATGATCGAGATGTCGTGCGGCGCGAAGCTCCAGAGGATGTTCTCCTCCGTGCGCACCTTCCCGAGATTGAGGCGGTTCGAATAGACGTAACGCAGTGCGCCCAGCTCGCCGCGCTCGACGAGATCCATCAGCAGCCGTACGGCCGGGTGATATTCGAGCACGTGGCCGACCATCAGAATGCGGCCGCGCTCGCGGGCGAGATCTAGCAGCGCGCGCCCGTCGGCCTCGGTGAGCGCGAGCGGCTTCTCGACGAATACATCCTTGCCCGCGAGCAGCGCGGCGCGCGCGTGCTCGAAGTGCCGCGCCGCCGGCGTCGCGAGCACGACGCCCGCGATCTCGGGCTCGGCGAGCACCTCCTCGTAGCTGCGCGTCGCACGCACCGGGCGGTGCTGCGCCGCGATCTTCTCGAGCGTCGGCCCGTGGCCGTCGCAAACGGTGTGCAGCGCCCCCAGCTGCGCAAAGTTACGCGCGAGATTCTTTCCCCAATAACCAACGCCAACGACTGCCACCTTGCTCACGATTCCGCCTCCGCCGTCATCGGCGTGATGAACTGTTCGCGCCCACGCAGCATGTAGAGCAGGCCACCGAGCAGCGCGACGAGTGTGATTGCGAGGCGCCAGCCGATCGCGATCTCCGCGCCGCCGTCGAGCCCGATGAACTGGAACAAACGGTGGAACGCGGTCTCGCCGACGCCGATGCCACCGGGCGTGAGCGGCAGCGCATTCGCCACGAAGCCGAGCGGCACGACGAGCCCGAGCTCGGGGCGTTGGCTCGCGGGATGGACCGCGCCTGCGATGCACCAAGTCGTCGCGACGGCAGTCGTGTGTGCGGCGAGCGAAAGCAAGAACGAGCGCGCGAGGGCGCCAGGATGCGCGCGGAAGAAGCGCACCGTCGCGATGCCGCGCGCAACGAAATCGCCCGCGAGGCGGCCCGGCAGCGCGATCCATTTCTCAGGGAGCCACAGCACCGCGCCGAGCACGAAGCCGCCTGCCACGAACACGAGCGCGGAGAAGTACACGAGCGTCGCGATGCCGGGCGCGCCGGCGACCGCGCTCGCGAAGAACGGCAGCGCGAGTAGCGGCATCGCGAACATCGCCCACATGCCGATCGCGCGGTCGAGCAACACCGCGGTCGCGAGCTCGGTGCGCGTGCCGCGTTTTTGTCCTGCTACGGAATAATAAACCTTGGCGATGTCCCCGCCGGCGCCGCCGGGCAGGAACAGGCCGAAGAATAGGCCGGTCGTCATCAACACGACCGCCGGCCACGCTGCCAGCCGAAAGCCCATCGGCGCGAGCAGCACGGGCAGGCGAATCGCGGTGATCCAAGTCGAAGCCGCCAACACGCAGAGCGCTGCGAGCGTGAGCGGCCACTCGTGCACGAGCCCGGCGAACGCTCGCCAGTCGACGGCGCCCGATCGCAGGAGATACGCGATCAGTGCACCCGCGACGCCGACGCGTAGCGCGAGCGACAGCCAGCGACGCACGGGCGCTCTCTGCTCGGACATTTCGCTCATTACGCGACTCCGAGCGTCGGGCGTTCTCCATCGATGAACGCGCGGTGCCAGAGCTCGAGATTGAGCAGCCCCCACACCTGGCGTCCGAACGCGCGCTCGCCGTTCACGAGCGCCTCGACCGCGTCCATCTGATAGAGCCCGCGCTCGCGCGCGCGGCGCGAGAGCAGGTGATCGGCGACGAAATCGCGCAGCGGCCCACGCACCCACTCGTTCAGCGGGACGGGGAAGCCCATCTTGTCCTTACGGTCGAGCACGATCGGCGGAAGCAGACGCCGCACCGCTTCACGGAACACGCGCTTCGTGTCGCCGCCTTGGAAGCGCACGGTCGGCGGCATGCGCGTGATCAGGTCGGCGATGCGGTGATCGAGCAGCGGCACGCGCGATTCGAGCGAGACGCTCATGCTCGTGCGATCCTCGACCTGCAGCAGCGAGGGCAAGAGCGTCTTCAGATCGAAGTGCGTCATCTTGTTGAAGTACGACTCGATCGCCGGATGGTTGAACACCTGCTGGAAGCTGCCGAAGAGCCGCTCGCGGCTGTTCGGGCCCCAGGCCTCGCTGGAGAACAAGCCGTCTGCGTCTTCGGCGCGACCGATCAGCCGGAAGTAGCGGCGATCCATGTCCTCGAACAGGCCTTCCTTCCAGAAGGTCTGCAGCATCGGCTTGTATTGCTTCAACAAGCCCAAGTTGGGTTGGATGCTGTCCCAACTCACGACGTATTTGCCCTGGTCGCCGCCGAAGAC
>JANNKN010000351.1:0-11699 GCA_031396315.1 Deltaproteobacteria bacterium | reverse complement strand
GCAGACGCGCAGCGCTGCTGCGGTTTCCGTCGGCCAGCGCGAGTGCCTGCTGCACCATCGCGGATCGCACCTCGATTTGAACGTCGTGGACGGACTGGTGCCCGACGAGCGCGCGCGCAAGCGGCGCCAGCACGGGCCTGCTCTCGAGCACCTGATCGATCACCACCCACAAACGCGGCATTGCGAAGGGCTTTTGTAGAAACGCGCGTACGCCGAGCGACGGCAACTCGAAGGCGTCCTCGGGCGTGGCTTCCGAGCTCATCACGATCACGAGCGGGTTGGGCAAGAGCGCTTGCGCTGCTTGCAGCACGACCGTCGCGGGCGCGTCCGGAAGTCGAAACTCGAGCAGCAGGAGATCCGGATGCGACGACATCAGCACGAGCGCCTGCTCGACGCTCGCTGCCTCGTCCACGCGGATGCCTCGCTTTCGAAGCACAGCAGCGACGTCGCGACGTACTCCGACATCCTGATCCGCGATCAGAATGCGTTCTAGAGGTCGTCGCCAGCTCATGGAATCCACCGTGTGTGGCAGCTCTCCCCTCGCCGTATAGCCGTTAATGGGATGTCGCAAAACGCCCGCGTGTAGCGGCTCGGAGGCGAAGACCTAGTGGAATTAGGCAGAAATCTCGGTGCATGGCATCGCACTTCACGCGGTGACTCGCTCGTTTTTCTCGTGAGAACCGTTCGCAACTCAACTGATGGCTCGGGGTTCCCGTAGACTGGCCGCAGGGCCGCCATAGGAAAAACCCCTTGCCCATTACGCTTCGGATCCGTCGATTGATCCAAGCTGCCTCGTGTCTCCCGCGAAACGTCAAGCGAACGATCATGGTCCTGGCGGACGTGGTCGTGCTGCCGCTTGCACTCTACGCGTCGATCGCTCCCTGGGTGGACACGGGCGCGATCGACGGCAGCGGCTGGCTGTACGTCGGTGGCGTCGTCACGACGGTTCCGGTCTTCGCGAAGCTCGGGCTCTATCACGCCGTCATCCGTTACATGGGCGCTCAGGCGATCGCGACGATCGCGCTCGGCGTCACCACATCCGTCGCGTTATTGCTGGCCTTCGACGTCGGGTTCCTGCGCGGTGCAGTCCCTTTCGGCGTCTTCCTGACTTATTGGGCTCTGGCGCTCAACTACGTGGCGGGAAGTCGCTTCCTGGTTCGCGTCGCGCTGCAGAATGCGAGCGAGGACGCGCAGCGCGTCGCCATCTACGGTGCGGGCAATGCCGGCGCGCGGCTCGCGGTCGCGCTGCGAGGAGGCAAGGGGTTCGAGCCCGTGGCCTTCGTGGATGACGACTCGGCCTTGTGGGCGAGCTCGATCGGCGGAATCGAGATCAGCTCCCCGCTCGACCTCCCAGAGCTGATCCAGGCGCACCAAATCACCGGTGTGTTGCTCGCGATTCCCTCGGTATCTCGTCGCCGTCGCCACGAGATTCTCAGGCAGCTCGAATCCCTCAGCCTTCACGTGCGAACCATTCCAGATCTCTCGGACATCGTCGCCGGCCGCGCTCGCGTCGACGAGATCCACGAAGTGGACGCGAGCGACTTGTTGGGCCGGGAGGCGGTCGCGCCCGAGCAGGCGCTGCTGCGCGCCTCGATCGACGGCAAGGTCGTGCTCGTGACGGGCGCCGGCGGCTCCATCGGCGGTGAGCTCTGCCGCCAAATCGTGCGCCTGCGGCCCAGCCGGCTCGTGTTGGTCGAGCAATCGGAAGCCGCTCTGTATGCGATCGAGAAGAGCCTTCAGCGGATCAACGCGAGCGATCCGCTGCCAGTCGTCGCGCTGCTGGGGAATGCGTGCGACGGCCAGCGAATGCGCGAGATCCTGGGGCTCTACGGAGTGCAGACCGTTTATCACGCCGCAGCTTACAAGCACGTGCCGATCGTCGAGCAGAACGTGTTGGACGGAATCCACAACAACGTCTTCGCCACGCTCGAGGTGGCGATCGCCGCGCACGAAGCCAAAGTCGAGGCCTTCGTACTCATCTCCACCGACAAGGCGGTGAAGCCGACGAACGTGATGGGCGCGTCGAAGCGGCTCGCGGAGCTCGTGCTGCAAGGGCTCCAGCGGCGCGGCTCGGCCACACGCTTCTGCATCGTGCGCTTCGGCAACGTGCTCGAATCCTCCGGCTCCGTCGTGCCGCTGTTCCGCGAGCAGATCGCGAGCGGGGGACCGATCACGGTGACTCACCCCGACGTCATCCGATACTTCATGACGATCGAGGAAGCCGCGCAGGTCGTGATCCAAGCGGCCGCGATGGCGACGGGCGGCGAGGTCTTCGTGCTCGACATGGGCAAGCCGGTCCGCATCGACGACCTCGCTCGCCGGCTCGTCCACCTGATGGGCTCTAGCGTGCGCGACGCGCGAAACCCCGACGGCAAGATCGAGATCCAGTACACGGGGTTGCGTCCCGCGGAGAAGCTCTACGAGGAGCTGCTGATCGGCGAGGACGCGGCGCGCACCGAACACCCGAAGATTCGGCGGGCGATGGAGCCCTCGCTTGCGTGGCCCGAGGTGCAGCTCCTTCTGAACAAGCTGCGCGATGCGATTCGCCTCTCCGACGCCCGTCGCGCGCGAGACGTGCTTGCCGAAGCGGTCAGCGAGTACGTCCCCAGCGAGTCGGTCGAGGATCTCGTGTGGAAACAGCGCGTCGCGGCGGCGCTCCCGCACGGATGGCAGGGTGCCGCTTCATCGCCTGAGGCTTCACGCGGGATGGGTCGGATGCCTTTGCTGTGACACTCGCGCGCGGTCCATCATGGCGAACATGAGAACCGTGCTCGCCTGGGCTTTCTCCGTGGCGCTCACACTGGCCCTGCTCGAGGCTGGGCTGCGCGTGTTTCCCGAGGCCGTGCCACTGGCCCTGCTCAAACGCTTCGAGCGCGAGCTGCGGCTCGAGATCGCCGAGCGGCGGCAGCTTCCGAATGAAACACAGACCTACGCCCTCGAGCGCGATGACGGCGGCCCCCCGATTCGCGTGTTCAAGCCGTTCTCGAGCGTGCGTTATGGGCTCGAGGACACGGGGGAGCGCGGCGAAACCGTAATGGATGGGCTCGGCTTCTGTAACGCGGCGCGCGACGACCATCGGCTCGCGAGCATTCAGTTCATCGCGATCGGAGATTCCTTCACCGTCTGTCATGCGCCGGCGCCTGAGCTCGCCTGGCCTTCCGTCGTCGGCCAGCTAGCTCGGCGAACCAGCTACAACCTCGGGCGCGGCGGCTACGGCCCGTACGAGTATGTGCAGCTCCTCAGAGCCTTCGGACTCGGCAAACGACCCGACGTCGTGGTCATGCAGATCTACGAGGGCAACGACCTGCGAGACGCCGTCTGGTTTCAGCGGTACGTCGACGCCACGCCGGAGGAGCGCAAGCGCTTCTCCGAGCGCGCGAGCGTCGAGGCCTACAGCGTCGAACCCTCCGCGTTCCTCGGCAATCCCTTGGCCCGGCACAGCTACGCCTACAACCTCGCCGTGGTCGGCACCGCGCGAGGGCTGTCGGAGCTTTGGGACCTGATGGCGAGCGAGCCGAGAGCACACGTCAATTTTCGCTACCGATTGAAGTTCCCGGGCGGCAGCGTGGCGATGAACGTGAGAAACACCGACAAGGATGAAGTGCTCACGGCGCTCGATCTCGAAGCTGGAGCGATCCGCTTCGATGCGATGGATGGCGCGCTCGAGAGGTTCGCGGCGCTCTCGCGAGAGCATGGGTTTCGGGCCGTCGTCTCGTACGCGCCGTCCGCCCACACCGCGTATGCAGAGTTCGTCGAGTTCGAGGATCCGAGGCTGAAACCGCTGCTGGCCGAGTTCTCACGCGCGCAGCGGAGCCACCTCCAACATCTCGCGAGCACCCTCGGTCTGCACTTCCTCGATCTCACGCCGGCGCTTCGAGACGCAGCGCGCAAAGAACAGGGCGCGCGATTGCTCTACTTCCCGATCAACGTCCACTTCACGCCGGCCGGACATGAAGTCGTTGCGAAGGCCGTGGTGGAGACGCTCGGCCCTTCACAGCGCGGGCAGTCGCACGTCGAATAGCTTCGCCGACGCATGCTTCGAGGCGAGATAGCTCTGCCAACGCGCGTGCCACGAGGCCTCGAAATCCGGCGCCCGGTAGTGCGCCAGCAGCATCTCGCGGTGCCACTGTTGGAGCGGACGGCGCTTGCGCCCGGCGTGCTTGGCTGCGTCCTCGCTGGCTTCGTACTGACGCAGCAGTTGTTGGGGCTCTGGTCGGAGCGAGGCCACATGGATCTCTTCGGCGCAGTCGAGCAGATCCATCGCTTGGTCTCGGTCGAACGTGTGGGTCGCGCTCTCGAGCGGACGCAGGATGTCGTATTCGAGCACGAGCCCGTCGAGCTCGGGCACGTCGATGGGTGACCCGTCGAGCGCTCGGGCCTCCGCGCGAGCGAGCCCGGCCGCATCGATCTGGGGCCACTTCTCGCAATCGCGCGGCAGCGCGGCGCGCGTCTCCGCGGGCAACGTGCCCGCCCGCAGGCGCGCTAGGAACGTCGTCTTGCCCGCTGCGGTGGGGCCGCTCACGACCAGCAGCTTTCTGATTCTTCGCCGAGTCGCGATCACGATGAAGCGTTGCTTGAAGCTCGACGGCACGAGCTGCACGTTGGAAAACAGCTTCATGTGGTGCCGCAGGATGTTCTGCACGGCCTCGGGCGTGAAAAAGTATTTCTGGGCGTTCGTCCGTTGCTCGGCGCTCGCGACGCCGGGCGCGACATACACGACGGGCAAGCGGGCGATCAGGCGACGCGTAACAAACCCGAGGCCGAGCTTGCGGCCATCGCGCGGATTGATCGACGCAAACTCGAGCACCAGCTTGTGGCGCGCGGCGCGCGCGAGCCGCAGGAGCGCGCCAACGGGATCGAATAAGTGATGCATGACGTTGAGGCACAGCACGACGTCGTACGCGCGTTCCAGCTCGAATGACTCGATGTCCGCCGCGGTGAAAACGGGCGCTAGGCCGTTCATCTCGGCGAGGGCGTGGGATTGCCGGACCTTCTCGGGATCGACCTCGAGGCCGTGCGCGGACGTTGCTCCCCGCCGGAGCGCTTCTTGGCAGAAGTACCCGAGGTAGCTGCCGACATCGAGCACGGACTTGCCGGCGACATCACGAAATATCAGGTCGCACATCTCAGGGCGTCGATCCCCCGGAGTCGAGAGCCCAAAGGGCAAGTCGATCCGCTGGTAGGAAAGCCGCTCCCGCGCGAGGAAGTCTTCGATCTCAGGCTTCGTCCAGGTTCGGTTCAGGGCCGTCACGCGCTCCTCCGCTCGGGTTTGGTAGCGGCTATCGATTCGAGGCGCTGGGAAACCCGCGAGATGGCGCCATGCTGCGTGAATGAGCACCAACGATTCGTCAGCCAGCGGCTGGTGGGGCTTCCAGCGCTCGAGAGCGCTCGCGCTGATTAGGCGGCGTCCGTTCCGAGTCCGCCGAGGTAGCGGCCCCGTACTCATCGAAACTCTCGCGAGCCCGCTTCGCTACGACATCGTGGTGCGCCGCGATCTTCTCGCCGAGCTGCGAACGCGGCTCGATGCCCCACTCATGGAGCAGGTTTCGTGGGCTAGAGAAACCCCGTACTGGGATTGGTTCCGCGATGTGCGATGGGTTCGCGCCTCGGCGCGCTTCAAGGCGAGCCATTCCGGAATCGACGCCGCCTTTCACGCACGCGTTCGCGGCGCGGTCGCGCTCTGCCGCTCGTTCGCAACACGAGGCTTCGATGCGCGCTTCCCGGTCACTCTGAAGAGTGCGGATCGAATGCTCCCGGCGGAGAGCGGGAAGCGTGCCGAAGGAACCGTCGTTGCCGGCGGGGGGTGCCATCGCATCGCCCTGCTCTGGCTGCACGGTGCCCGGGAGCTCGAGCCCCGTCATTACGTAATTCATCACTACGCGGAGCTCAGCCCGCACGACAACACGCGGCTTCTACGGTCGCTCCTATTGGAACGTCGCGCCGACTACGTTCGATTCATCTCGCGTGCGTACATGCCGTCCGAAACCGCGAATGTGGCGGAACTCCTCGCGTGGGTGGAGGCGAACGCCCCAACGCGCTCGGCGAACCTCGCGGCGATTCTGCGCGCCGATGCGATTGTGAGCGTTCCCGAAGCGCGCTCGTGAGCAGGGGGCCGTTATGGTCCAGACCGGCATGCGCATCTGTTTCCTCTTCAACCACTACGCGGCGCACCAGGTCGCGCACGCCGCGCCCTTCGCGTTCGAGCTCTCCCGGCGCTACGAGAAGGCAGACGTCGTCGTGGCGTGCACGAGCGATGCGCTGCGCGCTGCGGTGCTGCGGATCGCCGCGCTCTACCCGAAGCATCGCGTCGAGTTCGTGCAGCTGGAGATTCCGCTCAGCGAGCGCATTGTCACGGCGTTGCTCACGCGCTTCACCTTCCTGGCAAAGAAACGCATGCTCGCGCGCAACTTGGATTTCTTCCGAGGTTTCGATGCGATCGTTACGCCCGAGCGCACGGTGCTCCTGCTCCGGACGAAGTACGGGCTCGAGCGCGTGAAGCTGATCAACACGCGGCACGGACAGGGCGACCGCATGGGCAGCTTCGACGACCGCACCCTCGAGGTAGACCTCACGTTGGTGGCGGGTCGCAAATACGTGGACCGCTTCGCGGACTACGGGATTCTTCGCGAGGGCCACTACGCGATCGTCGGCTACCCGAAGTTCGAGGTTTGCGGGAATCACGGCCCGCCCGCGCGACTGTGGGCCAACGACAACCCCGTCGTGCTCTACAACCCCCACTTCGACCCGCGCGAATCCTCCTGGCCTTCTCAGGGTCACGCCGTGTTGGATTGGTTCGCTGCACATCCCGAGTACAACCTCGTCTTCGCGCCGCACGTCGTCCTGTTCGAACGGGCCTGGAAGCACGCCGCGTGGATTCCTCGCCGCATCCGCGGCCTGCCCAACATTCACATCGATGTCGGAAGCGACGCGAGCATCGACATGACCTACACGCGCGCGGCGGCCATCTACCTCGGCGACTCGAGTAGTCAGGTCTACGAGTTCATCGAGGTCCCCCGGCCGTGCGTCTTCATCGATGCGCAGGGCGCTCGGGCGGCGAACCCCAACAAGTACGCGCACTGGCGATTCGGGCCGGTGATCTCCAGCGCGGCGGAGCTCGGCCCCGCGTTGATCGCCGCGCGCGAGGGATTCCCGGCCTACGCCGAGGAACAAAGAACGGCCTTCGCCTACACGTTCTCCAGCGAGCCCGGCCGCAGCGCGGGCCAACGCGGCGCCGACGCGATCGCAGAGTTCCTCGAAAAGGGCCGGATCGAGTCGCCAGAATTCCTCGCGCACTAGTCCGTCGTCCCGGGTCCCTCCGGCGGCGCCGCGCGACTCCGGCGGCGACCCTCGAAGAAGGCGTCCGCCCATCCGCTGTTGCCGCTGATGAGCCGGTTGGTGTCCGCGAGCAGGCGCCTGGCCACGAGGCCGCGCCGGCGCCAAAGCATGCGCGCGAGGCTGCGCCGGCTCCCGTCCGATTCACGCGAGGAGCGCTCCCGCCGCAGCTCGCGCAGCTCCGAACGAGCAAGGCCCAGATATTCCTCGACGCGCGCGAGCGTTCGCGCGGGCTGCGCGACGAGCTCCGCCGCTTCGATCACGAGCTTGTCGCCGTCGTGGGAGCGCCAGCCATCCGCGAACGCGCGCAGCTCCTGCGTGAGGCCCGTCTTGCGCGCGTGCTCCTGCCAACCGCGCTCGGTGAGACAGAATGCGAATTCGTAGCTCTTGGTGGGCCACGCTCCGGTCTCCTCCCCGCGGCGATACGCGGAGACGATTTCCTCGGCGTCGCGCAGCAGGACGACCTTCGGAATGCGCCGCAACACCGCTTGATTGCGAGGCGTCGGGGGAAAATGGAACTTCGCGAGCAGATCTCTCGCAGCCATGACGGTGGCGCTGGGCTCGTCCACTTCGACGAAATCGCGGCGATGGAACTGCGCGGCGTGCCAATAGCCCGCAGCGATCGGCCGACGTAGCAGCACGTCGTCGCGGATCTCTTTCGTGCGAATCGGAAGCGCGTGCGCCGCACTGAGCGTGCTGACCAACGCCGTGCTCGCGCTCTTGGGAATCGCGATGATCAGCATCGCGCGCGACCTGCTGCGGGGGGCACTCAGAAGCCTCGGCTCAAGTAGAGCGCAAGCCCGACGACCTCGCGGTACGACGACGCGCGCCCGCCCGCCGGATCCTGCGGAACCAGATCGTCCCTGGCGATGTTTGGCGAATAGCGAGCGTCGAGGCTCACGTCCCAATCGGGCACGATGTCCCGCCACTGCGCACCCGCGCCGACGTAGACGCCGTAAGCGGGCGTCGCGAGCGCCCAGCGCGCCGCTCCGCCGAAGACCGACAGCGCGAGGTGCCGGCCGAGCCGGAAGCGGTAGTCCACGAGCCGCACCCCTAACAACCAGTCGTCGTCGATCTGTTCGAGCTCGAGGCGCACACCGAGATCCTGGCGCTCCGTGATCGCGCGCCGCGCACCGAGCCCGACGTGCAGCGCCGGCGCCCAGCTCGTCGTGCGCGTCGGAAGATTGCGGTCGAGATCGATCTCGACGCGGCTGAAGTTCGCGCCAGCGTCCATGAAGATCTCAGCGCCACGCGGCCGCTCGGCCACCGCATCGGCTTCGACCTCGCGGAGGCCCGGCGGGCTCGGTGCGTTGGGCGCATAACGCACGAATGCGAGCACGCGCGAGAAGCTTTCCCCGTCCACGTCGCGCCCCGCGAACACTTCGCCGCCGACCGAAAGCTCCCGCCAAGGCCGGGCGTAGCGGAGCGCGAAATCGTGGCCGCGGTCGTAGGAGACCGACGAGTAGGATTCGTTCTCGATCGTCCGGTAACGAAAGTCGAAGGCGCCGCCGAACCGCGGTCGCCAGCCGAGCCGGACCATATGCGTCTGGGCGCCTACTGCATCACCCAACTGCCGCCGGTCGCCGCCCCAGTGTCCCAGCACTCGCCCGTCGTTCGCGAAGCCCTCGGCATAGAGCGGGTGCACGTACCAGGCGTTCTGCCAATCCGACACCTCGTAGGTGAGGTCGAACTGCTCGAAGAGCCTCGGAAAATCGATCCCGAGCGAGAGCGCAGCGTTGCCGAGCAAATAGTTCTCACGGCTCAGTGTGTCCTCCCCCGCGTATTCGACGTAGGCCGCGAAGGGGACCGGCCCGGGGAATACGAAGCGGCTCGTAATGGATGCGACCTGGTTCCCGAATTGCTCGGTCGTGGCGCCACCCGGCAAGACGTTGTCGTTCTGTGCGGGGTCGAAGAACGCCTTCAGGAAATCTTTGAAGGAGGAATCGCGCGATCCGCCGCCGTACTGCATCACGCGGCTCGCGCCGATGGACCAGCCTGGGACAGGCTCGATCGAAAGATGTGCGCCCGCGATGCGCGGATGCCCCGACGTGAGCTCGCTCCCATCGACGATGCCGTCGGCCTTCGACACGCGCGCCGCGAACAGCTCGAAGCGAATGCCGAGCGGCGTCAGCGGCTCGTAGTTCGAGAGCGTGATCGAGGGCATCGTGGCGGCCTCGGTCGAGAGCAGCATCGCGCTGTCGGTAAAGGGCGAGAGCCAGTGGTCGCGCCAGCCGATGTCGAGCTGCGCCACGCTCCAGCCGAGGCTGAGCAGGGTGCCGGTCGGCGTTACGTCGCCGTCGTAGGCGAGTGCCCCGAGCGTGGCAATCGCGTGATCGAACGGCTGCCACTGCACGCGCGCCGAGGCTTCCCAAGCGCTCGCACTCCCGAGCCCGTGACGATTCGGAACCGCGCGATCTGCACCGCTGGCGACCGCGCCCTCGAGCGTCGCGTGCGTCACGGAGAGCTCGCGCGTGTAGCGCTCGAGGAAGCCCCGAACGCTCTCGCACAACGCGCGGTCGATTCGACAGGCGCGCGGCAGCGCGTCGATCACGACCGCCGCCGGAATCGGCCGCACCAGGTGCGGGACCCCGGCCAGGATCAGCACCTGCTCGATCTGGCGCTCCAGCTCGGGCTCGAGCTGGAGCGGTAGGTACGGACTCGCACCGCGCGCGAACAGCGGAGAGGGCGCGACGCCGAGAACGAGGCAGAGCGCCAATAAGAGCTTCTGCATGCGCTGAAAGCCTAACTGAATCGCGCGTAGCGAGGCGCGCGAACGAGGCGATCTCTCACGGTCGATTGCGAAATCTGTTGCGGGGTGTGCCTTTCAGGCGACAATGGCTCGCGTCCGAGCGCGCTCGACGCGCGGGAGCGCAGATTCATTGGCGCTGCGAACTGTGAACAAGATCAACTCAGTAGCGGCGCGTGCGACCCGGGGGCTGGCGCGAGTGCTGCGCACGCTCGCGCTTCCGTTGGTGCTGTGCGCAGGCCCAGCCGCCGTCGCTCAAGAAGGGCAGCCCTCGAGCGAGCAGCTCGAGCTCTTCAAGAACCTTCCGCCCGAACAGCAGGAGGCGCTGCTCGCCGAATACGCTCGCTCGCGTGAGAAGAGTGGCGAGCCTGCATCCGAACGCGCGCCGGGGCGCGAGCTCGGCGGCGAGCGCCCGCCTGATGACACGCGAGCCAAGCGCCGGCTCACGCCACTCGCAGCGGGCGAGGGCTACGAAACGCAGGGGCTCCCGCGACTCGCGGCCGCAGCGTCGGTGATCATCGACTTGAAGCCGCAACGCGAGGGCGAAGCGGATGAAGAGCTCACACCGCTGCGCGATCGCATCTTGCGCGGGAACCCGTATCAGCTCGATCGCTTTGGGCGCATTCAGCTACCCGGCTTCGAGCCGCTCCCGTTGCTGGGCCTCACCGAAGAGCTCGCGGCCAAGCGGCTCGCCTCGGACCCGGAGCTGAGCGCATTCGCGATTCGCGTGACGATGCTCCCGCTCGAACCGATCGGCGAGGAAGCGCTCGAGCCGTTCGGGTACGACCTCTTTACGGATTCGCCGTCCACGTTTGCGCCCGTCACCGACGTGCCCGTTCCGTCGGATTACGTCGTCGGCGCGGGCGACGTGTTACGGGTCCAGCTCTTCGGCAACGTCAACCGCTCGTTCTCGCTCGAGGTGGGCCGCGACGGCCAGGTCAGCTTTCCGCAGATCGGCCCCATCGCGGTTGGAGGCACGCGGTTCGCGGACGTGAAGGACGACCTCGAGGCGCGCGTCTCCGAACAGATGATCGGCGTGCGCGCCAACGTAGAGATGGGCGAGACGCGCTCGATCCGGATTTTTCTGCTCGGCGAGGTGCCACAACCCGGCTCGTACACCGTGAGCGGCTTGTCCACGGTCACCAGCGCGCTCTTCGCGGGCGGCGGCATCAATCGCGTCGGCTCGCTGCGCAATGTCCAGCTCAAGCGTTCTGGCAGGGTCGTGAAGGCACTAGATCTCTACGACTTATTGCTGAGGGGAGACACCAGCGGCGACGCGCCACTTCTGCCGGGCGACGTCGTCTTCATCCCAACCGTCGGCGCGGTGGTCGCTGTGAGCGGTGAGGTACTCCGCCCCGCGCTGTACGAGATCGAGCCCGGCGCGACCGTGGTGGAGGCCATTCTTCTAAGCGGCGGCCTCACGCCCAAGGCCGACGCGCACGAAGCTCGGCTCGAGCGCATCAACGAGCGCGGAGAGCGCGCCGTCACGAACGTGGATCTGAGCTCGCTCGCGGCGCGCAGCCAGCGGCTGCAGAAGGGCAGACCGGCGTAGGTAGAAAAACCGGTCGCAGAGCTGACAAAAAATGCCATCTTGAAAAAACAGCGGATTGCCCTGGACTTG
>JANNKN010000183.1:0-2829 GCA_031396315.1 Deltaproteobacteria bacterium | reverse complement strand
CTCGAGCGTCGCGTGGCGATCAAACTTCGACCAGCTCGTCAGCGACGTCAACGTGAGGTCGTCCGAGAGCTCGAAGTCGACCCGCAGCGTCGTGGAGTAGAACGAGTTGTCGCGCTCCGCCGGTTCGCAATTGTCGTAGATGCGGTTCGCGAGGTTCTCTTGCTCGCCCTCGTAGTCGAGGTTCCCCGTCACGTCCGCCGGGCTGCCACCGTCCACGTTCACGCACGGGCCCCAGTCCGCAGAGCGCGCGTTCTTGCTCGCGAACGGATAGTTCGCGATTTCGGGGCGCAGCGGGTTGACCTGGTTGAGCGGAGCGATGCCGAACAGCTGCGGCATCTGCGAGTCGCCCTTGTCGATGAAGCCGCTCGCGGTGAACAACGCGGACAGTCGATCGTTCGGTTCGAAGAGCAGCGAGCCGCGCAGGTTGTAGAACTCCTGGTCGCCGGACTCGCGATCGAATCGATAGTTCTGGTTGTTGGCGGTCCAGTACGGGTCGGGGGCGAGCTGCTGGTTCCGCGTGTGACTCTCTTGCCAGGGGCCGGAGTTCCGCACGCCGGCCGCGAAGCGCGCGGACAGCCCCTCGACGATCGGCCCGCTCACGTACGCAGACAGGTCCACCGAGTTGAAGCGGCCGTAGCTCGCGTCGAAGCCCGCCTCGAATTCCTCGGTCGGCTTCTGCGCGATGTAGTTCACCGCACCGCCGGTCGCATTCTGGCCGAACAAGGTTCCCTGCGGGCCCTTCAGCGCCTCGACGCGCTCGAGATCGAGCGTCGCGCCGTTCGTCATGGCCGAGAACGGGAGCGGCATCTGGTCGACGTAGACGCTCACCGTCGGGCTGCCGGCGAGCGACGTGTCTTGGAAGCCGACGCCGCGGATCGTGTAGATCGCGGTGCCGTAGTACGTGGTGTTGTAGTTGAAGCCCGTCACGACCTTGTCGAGCTGCGAGGCATCGGTGATGCCGAGCTCCGCGAGCTGATCGCCCGTCGCGGCCTGAATCGACATGCCGATGTCGTTGATGTTCTCTTCGCGCTTCTGCGCGGTCACGATGATTTCTTCGACGCCCGAGCGCTCGCTTGCAGCCTCGGTCGGCGGCGCGGCCGGAGCGGCTTCCTGCGCGAGTGCCGGTGTGAAGAGCAGAAGCGAGAGAAGCGCCGCGCCGGAGCGCAGCAGGAACGAACGCATCATGATGGGACCCCTTGGTTTTTCGCCCTTCGAGGGTGTGCGGTGCGCTTCCCCTGGAAGAATCACCGGGCACAGCGGAGCCAGAAGCCCCACACCCCCGATCCTGCAGCATTTCAGCGCTGGATGTCTGCAATTCTCCGCACTATTTGCGCAAATTGTACGCCGCGCGCGCCGTGGTCTCGCCACTCGGGCACTCCCCGCTCGAACGCGCATCCGCCCCTTCGCGTAGCCGCGCGCGAGCACCGACTCCGCGACTCCATGTGAACCCAGGCGGGAACTTGATGCACTCGGCCCCTGCAGTGAACACGAAGCGACGATGGCCGCGGCTCGCTGCCAAGGCTCTCGGCGTCCTGACTCTCGCGCTGATCGGAGCGGGCATTGCCGCGCAGCGCCTCTCGGATGGGCCGCTGAATGCCATCATTCCGGGTGGGCCGCTGCGCTCAGGCGCGCTCGTGTCGGAAGCCAATGTCGATTGGCCGTCTGTCCTGGGCGACCGGGGCTCCTGCGTCGATGGCGTGTGCGGTGCGATGGAACCGATCGAGCTCCAGCTCGTCGAGCCGCCGCACTCGAGATTTACGGGAATCCAGGTTTTCGAGGGCCAGCTCTACATCCCGTGCGACCTCGGCTTCATGTGGGGTCGATTCTCAGGCAGCCAACGCCGGCTGCTGGAGTTGATCTACCGCTTCAAGCGCTGGCACGAAGACGCGCTACGCGACGGGCGCGTGGTGTTACGGATCGACGGGAAGCGGTACGAGCGCCAAGCGCTGCGGGTGACTGATCCCGAGCTCGTGGCGAAGCTGCGCTTGCAGCTCGAAGAGATGGCCACGCAGTGGGTCGCGCCGGAGCCCTTGGGTGAGGCGCCAGCCGATGGCCCGAAGGACATCTGGTTCTTTCGGATGGATCCGCGACCGGCAGGCTGACGGTCGACGGAGCAAGCCTCAGCGGCTCGTGGGCTGCAAGCGGCGGATCGTCTCGCGCGAAGCCCCCGGCCCCGCCTCCATGCGCAAATCGCGCCGCGAGAGCGCGCGACCGTCGGCGTCGGTCAGGCGCAATTTCGGGATGCGTCGGCCAGTGACGCGATCGCGCACGATCAGCGGCTCGTGCCCGCGGCCGAACACCCACTCGTCGGACCACTCGCGCAGGCTCGTCAGCACCGGCAGCAAGGCGTCGCCTTTGCTGGTGAGCCGGTATTCGAAGCGCTCGCCCTCGCTGCCGATGTCGCTGCGCGAGAGCACGCCGTGCTCGACCAGGTGCTCGAGGCGTGCGGACAGGATGTTTTTCGCGATGCCGAGGCTCGCCTGGAATTCGCCGAAGCGCCGTACACCGAAGAAGGCGTCGCGCACGATCAGCAGCGTCCACCAGTCTCCGAGCACCTCGAGCGCCTGCCCGATTCCGCAGTTCATGTCGCCAAAGCGCTTGCGTGACATTTCACAACCCTACCAAATTTTTGGTTGCGTTACGCTACCCAATAACCTAGCCTGCTCGCACGCCCGAGGAGACATTTGGTGAGCGAGCAACCCGACGACGCTCCCACTGCCCTCGTCGTGGGCGCGGGAGCGCTCAGCCCGATCAAGTGGACCCCTTCTGCCTTGGCGGTTTCCAAAATCCGCTCGCAGGGGACCATCACGCCCAGGTCGATCACCTGGT
>JANNKN010000349.1:0-4494 GCA_031396315.1 Deltaproteobacteria bacterium | reverse complement strand
GCCATCGCGGCGCGATCGACGCGCGCGGCGCCGTCGCTTCGGGCGTCGCCGCGGATGCGCGGCTGCGCGATGCCGCGCTGCGCCTCGCGCGCGCCGCGGCGAGCGCGGGCTACCGCGGGCCGTGCGGTGTCGATGCGTTCGCGTTCCTCGACCCCGAAACGGGCGCGGAGATCGTCCGGCCCGTCGTCGAATTCAATGCACGCTTCACGGTCGGCACGGTCGCGATCGGGCATGCGCAGCGTGCGCTCGCGGCGCTGCGGGCGCGTGGGGGGTTCGCGGGAGCCGAGCCGGTGCACTTCGTGTTCGCGCTCGACGGCGCGCTTGCGCCGGACGCAGAGGGCGCCGTGCGCGTGCCGCTCGGTGCGGGCGGCGCCGCCCTCGCATTCAGTCTCGAAGCCGCGCAGGTCGCGTGACGCGTTACGGTGCAGCAGGGGAGGTGCCATGGACGATCTGCAACGCGTGCTCGACGAGGCCGCCATCCAGCGCGTGCTCGTGCAGTACTCCCGCGGCGTCGACCGCGGCGACGAAGCGCTGATCGCAGCCGTCTATTGGCCCGATGCGACGGACGACCACGGCGCCTACAAAGGCAGCGGCCAGGGCTTCGCGCCGTACGTGGTGAAAGCGCTTAACGCCCACGCCCTCGCGACCCAGCACTCGATCGCGAACGTGTCGATCGAGTTGTCAGGCCCCGTGGCCCACGTGGAGAGCTACGTGCTCGCGCGTCACGTGGTCCGGCGCGACGCCCGGCTCGTGTTGGAGACGTTCGCTGGGCGTTACGTCGACCGCTTCGAGAAGCGCGGCGGCGAATGGCGCATCGCGCACCGCCAAGTCGTGCTCGACTGGAGCAAGATCGAGCCGATTCCGGCCGAGTACCCGGGCGACGCCTTCGAGCACGGGCAGCGCAGCCGCGCAGACGCCTCCTACCGCCGCTGAGCGCGAAATTCCCGCGATCGCTGGGCTTCGCCCCAGGCGATCGCGCTGATAGAGTGCCGCGCCGCGCTCCCCCCACGACTCGCTTCGAGCGCCCGCTCTTCCGGAAGGAATTCTCGTGCGTGTAGTCCTTCGCTCGTCCGTCTCCGCTCTCGCCGTCGCGCTCGCATCGGCTGCCGCCGCGCAGGAGGCGGCCCCCACCGCTGCGTCACAGGCGGAGGCGTCAATCCAATCCTCCGGGCCGAGCGAAGACGTCGAAGAGCTGATCGTCACCGGCACCGTCGCGAAGGGCCGCACGGTGCTCGACAGCCCCGTGCCGATCGATCTGATCAGCGCCGAAGACCTCGCGCGCTCGGGCGCCGTCGGCGACGAGCTCGGGCAGGCGATCGCAGCGATCGCGCCTTCGTTCAATTTCCCGCGCCAGTCGAACTCGGGCTCTTCTGATCACGTGCGCGCGGGCCAGCTGCGTGGCCTCTCGCCCGATCAGCTGCTCGTGCTCGTGAATGGAAAGCGCCGCCACTCGTCGGCGATCGTGAACAGCGAGACGAAGATCGGCCGCGGCACGGCGGCGGTCGATTTCAACACGATCCCGCTCTCGGCGGTGAAGAAGGTCGAGATCCTGCGCGACGGCGCGGGTGCGCAGTACGGCAGCGACGCCGTCGCCGGCGTGATCAACGTGCTGCTCGACGAAGACCCCTCGCGCACCGATATCGAGATCACGCTCGGCGAGCACGTGACGCATCTGGACGCCACGGATCAGGACATCAAGGACGGCCAGACCTTCACGCTCGTCGCGAGTACGGGCTTCGCGCTGCCGAACGAGGGCTTCCTGCGCGTCGGGCTCGACATCGAGAACCGCAACAAGACGAACCGCGCGGGCTTCGACCAGATCCCCTTCTTCGAAGATGCCGCGAACGGCTACCTCGCGGGCCGCCGGAACTACACGATGGGCGATCCGAACACGAACGCTTATGGCGGCTGGCTCAACGCCGAGCTGCCCGTCGGCGAGGTCGTGCTCTACGGCTTCTGCACGTTCAGCGAGCGCGAGACGCGCGGTGGCGCGGCGTTCTTCCGCTACCCGATCGGCTTCCAGAACGTGCTCAGCGTCTATCCCGACGGCTACCGCCCGTCGACGCGCGGCGACGACCAGGACTTGTCGTTCACCGCCGGCGTCGAGTGGGACGTCGCTGGCTGGGATCTCGACACGAGCGTCGGCTTCGGCCGCGACGAGTTCCAGTACGGCGTCGACCGTTCGCTGAACCCGTCGCTGGGCGCGCCGAGCCCGACGCGCTTCGACTCCGGCGCCTACGAGTTCCAGCAGCTGATCGTGAACATGGACGCGACGCGCGAGCTGAACGTCGGCGCGTTCGCAGGCCCGCTCACCCTGCTCGCGGGCCTCGAGTACCGCCGCGAGACGTACGAGACGCGCGCGGGCGAGCTCGAGAGTCATCAGGCAGGCGCATTCGCGGGTGCACCCGACTTCTTGGCGATCGGGGCCCAAGCAGGCCCGGGCCTCACGCCCGCCGACGAGGTCGACCTCGATCGCGATGTCGTCGGCGTGTACGTCGACGTCGCAGCCGAAGTGCTGCCGGATCTGCTGGTCGACCTCGCCGGCCGCTACGAGCATTACTCCGACTTCGGCGGCGAGGTGACGGGCAAGCTCTCCGCGGCGTGGAGCCTGAGCGACGCGATCACCGTGCGCGGGGCGGTCTCCAACAGCTTCCGCGCGCCCGGCATCCAGCAGGACGGCTTCGCCGACACGACCACGAGCTTCGGCGCGAGCAGCACGCTCGTGCGCACTCGCACGCTGCCGACCGACGACCCGATCGCGCGCGCGCTCGGCTCCAAGGATCTCGACGCGGAGACTTCCTTCAACGTCAGCCTCGGCGTCACTGCTCAGCTCGGCGACTTCTCCGGCTCGGTCGACCTGTTCCGAGTCGCGGTCGACGACCGCATCACGCTCTCGGAACGCTTCTTCGACGACGGTGTGAACACCTTCTTCGTCGATTTCGTGAGCACGCTCCCCGGCGGCGCCGACGTGCAGTCGGTGCGCTACTTCACGAACGCCGTCGACACGCTGACGCAAGGCGTCGACGTCGTCGTCACCTTCGACCACGACCTGCTCGGCGGCGGCCTCGGGCTCGACTTGTCGTTCAGCTACGCGGACACGGAGATCGATCGCTACGCGCCCACGCCGAGCTCGCTGACGGACCTCTACTCGTACTTCCGCCTGGTCGGGGTCGAGGAGACGAACACGCTCGAGACGGCTGCGCCGAAGTGGAAGACGGTGTTCACCGTGGACTGGCAGGACGAGAACTGGTCGCTGCTCGGCCGGCTCAGCGCCTTCGCCTCAGCGCAGCGCGTGTTCAACTTCGGCGGGGGCTTCGAGCCGACGCAGCGCTACGGAGCGGAGCTGCAGTTCGACGTCGAGGGCGAGTACCGCATCACCCAGAACGTCGCGCTCGCGCTGGGCATCGTGAACGCGTTCGACAACTACCCCGACCGCTCGATCCCCGACATCAACTACTTCGGCAACCTGCCGTACGACATCCTGTCGCCGATCGGAGTGAACGGGCGTTACGTCTACTCGCGGCTCACGCTGAGCTTCTGACCCCTAACAAGCGGCGGGTGACTTGATCGCGAAGCTCAGGCTGTCCGTCGTCGACCAGGCGCCCGTGCGCAAGGGCGGTACGGCGGGCGATGCGCTCCGCGAGTCGCTCGCGCTAGCCGAGCGCGCAGAGGCGCTCGGCTACGAGCGCTACTGGGTGGCGGAGCATCACAGCCTGCCGGGCATCGCGAGCACGAGCCCCGAGATCCTGATCGGGCAGATCGCGGCGCGCACCCACTCGATCCGCGTCGGCAGCGGCGGCGTAATGCTGACGCACTACAGCGCGTTCAAGGTGGCCGAGAATTTCCGGATGCTCGAGTCGCTGTTTCCGGGCCGCATCGACGTCGGCCTCGGCCGCGCGCCCGGCAGTGACCAGCGCACGGCTGCTGCGCTCTCGTACCCCGGCCCGCCGCGCGACGTGCAGCGCTACCCGGAGCAGGTCGACGACCTGATCGGCTTCCTGGCCGACGACCTCCCGCCCGCGCACCCGTTTCGCGGCATCCACGCCGGCCCGACACCCGGCGGGATGCCCGAGGTGTGGCTGCTCGGCTCGGGCATCGATTCAGCGCTGCTCGCCGCAGGCCGCGGCCTGCCCTTCAGCTTTGCGCACTTCTTCGGCGCCCATGCTGGCAACGGCCCGGCGATCGTCGAGGCTTACCGCCAGCACTTCGAGCCGTCGCGCTGGTGCGCCGAGCCGCGCGTACACATCGGCGTGATGGCGCTGTGCGCGCCCAGCGAGGCGGAGGCGCAGCACCACGCCGCGAGCCTGAAGCTCTCGCGCCTCAATCTCGCCCGCGGGATCCACACGGGTACCGCGAGCCCGGCGGAGGCGCTGGCGTACGCGTACTCGGCCGCGGAGCTCGACTACCTCGCGCGCAATGGCATGCCGGCCGTGGTGGGCGACCCTTCACAAGTGCTCGCCAGGCTTCACGAAATCGCTTCGGACTACGGCACCC
>JANNKN010000121.1:0-3816 GCA_031396315.1 Deltaproteobacteria bacterium | reverse complement strand
GCGATGGAGCCGCTGATCGACCTGATTCGCGAGGAGGGCTTTACGCGCTTCCCGGTCTACGAAGGCACGCTCGATCACATCGTGGGCGTGCTGCATGCGAAGGACGTCTTCTACCTGCACTCACTCTCGCTGCTCGTGATCCTCGACGATGCCCTACGGCCGCACCAAGAGATTGCCCCCGAGGTCTCGCTCTCCGACGCGCTTCGGCTGTTCCGCCGCGAGCGTCGCCACCTCGCCGTGGTGCGCGGCGCCGACGGAATCGTGCAAGGCATCATCACGCTCGAAGATGTGCTCGAGCAGATCGTCGGCGCGATCGAGGACGAGCAAGACGTCGACGAGGCGCAAAAGCCCGGCGAGTGGTCCTGACGCGCGCCCGATCGCGCCGCGGTTACTCGAACAGCATGCGCTGCGCGTAGAGCGTGTCGACGTATTCCTTGACCGCGCAGATCCGGCCCGCCCGAATCCGAAACGCGAAGTGGTAGTAATTACGGTAAGCCGCCCCTTTCGCGGTCCGCGCGGCCATCACCATCTGTACCGCCACCCATTCGCCGTCCGCGACGACCGCTTCGACCTCGATCTCGAACGGCACGCTGAGGTCGTAGAGCCCGACGCCGCTGGCCATCAGCTCGAGCACCATTGCCTTCCCCTCGCGCAGCCCGCCGAGCGGCGACGAGGGGGGCACCCACCACGTGACGTCCTCCGTGAGCAGATCCGGAAGCGCCGGATCGCCCGCGCTCATCGCCCGCAAGTAGCGCTGAACCAGCTGCTTGTTCGCTTCGCTCATCTTTCCTGCTCCACGTAGATCGCACGCCCACGATACAGTCGCGCGAGTCGAAGCCAGCTCGGGAGTTCCGCATGTCTGCACGCGCGATCGATCTGTGGGTGAACGTGACGATGGGCGAGCAGGAGCCGCCAGAGTTTCTGGTGCGCGTGAAAGAGGATTACTTCAAGGGCGGTGACGATTTCTTCCGCAACATCGAGCCCGAGCGGCTGATTGCAGACATGGACGAGGCCGGCGTCGAGAAGGCGGTCGTCACGCTCGACGCGTCGAGCCCGTCGAAGCACGCGCTGCGCTTCGCCGCGAAATACCCCGGCCGCGTGTACTACTCGGTCAGCCTGCGGCCGACCGGGCGCATGCAGGAAGTCTGGGATTTGCAGGCGCTGACGACGAGCGAGCCCGTGGTGATGGCGCGCGTCGTCCCGTTCACGACGGATCTGCCGCCGAGTCACGCGAACTATTTCCCGCTCTACGTGAAGTGCATCGAGCTCGACCTGCCGGTTTCGATCAACACCGGCCTACCGGGCCCGCCGGTGCCGGGCGAGTGCCAGAACCCGCTGCATCTCGATCGCGTCTGCTTCCAGCTGCCCGAGCTGAAGATCTGCATGGCGCACGGCGCCGATCCGTGGTGGGACGTCGCGATCCGCCTGATGATCAAGTACAAGAACCTGCACCTGATGACTTCGGCCTACGCACCGAAGTACCTACCCGCCGAGCTGATCCACTTCATGAACACGCGCGGGCAAGACAAGATTCTGTTCGCGACGGATCACCCGGTGCTCTCGTTCAAGCGCTGCGTCGCAGAAGCGCAGGATCTCGCGCTCCGCCCCGGCGTGCTCGACAAGTACCTGCGCGCAAACGCGGAGCGGTTGTTCTTCTCCGCGCGGAAGCCGCGCTGATGGCGGCCAAGAAGAAGGCGGAGCCCGCGAAGGCGGGAGCGAAGCCGCGCCAGGCGCTGAACGCCAAGAAGCGCCTCGCTCCGCGCGGTGCCGCGATGGGGCCTGAGCCCAGTGCGATGCCACTCGACGCGCACGGGCCGGAGCTCGCAGCGCTCACCGCTGCGGTCGAAGCCGCGGGCGGCGCGGCACTCGGCGCCTATCGCGAGCCGCAAGGCAACGCGCCGATTCTGATCGCTGCGCTGCCGCGCGAGAAGGTCGAGCCGACGCCGTTCCAGCGCGATCTCTCGCCGACGCACGCGAAGCGCCTGGCCGAGAAAATCTCCGAGACCGGCGCGTTTCTCGATCCGATCATTGCCGTGCTCGCCGAGGGCGGCATGTTCTGGACACCGAACGGGCGCCACCGCCTCGCCGCGAGCAAGGTGCTCGGCCAGCGATCGATTACGGCGCTCGTGTCACCGGATCCCGAGCTCGCCTACCGCATCCTCGCGCTCAACACCGAGAAGGCGCACAACCTGCGAGATCGCGCGCTCGAGGCGATCCGCATGGCGCGCGCACTCGCGGCCCGCGACGCGAAAGCGAAGGAGTCTGCGTATACCGCGCAGCTCGAAGCGCCCGAGTTGCTCACGCTCGGCATCGTGTACGAGCGCGAGGGCCGCTTCGCGGGCGGCGCTTACGGCTCGCTGCTGCGCAAGGTCGACCGCTTCACCGACGACGCGCTCGCGAAGAGCCTCTCCCAGCGCGCAGGGCTCGCGGCGCGCCTGCTCGAGATCGACACGGAAGTGAAGCGCGTGGTGAAGTCGCTCGAAGCGCGCGGCATGAAATCGCCGTATCTGCGGAACTATGTCGTCGCGCGCATCAACCCGGTGCGCTTCGAGCGCGTCAAGCCAGGCGAGCGCTCGAAGACGCCGGTCGCCGCGGCACTGACGAAGATGCTCGCCTCTGCCAAGAAGTTCGATCTCGCCTCGGTACGCGACCGCGACGTCGCGCTCGTAGCGGCTGCTTCCGGCGAGTAGCCGCGCGCGAGCGCGATGGAGATTGCGATGATCGACGAACGCGCGCGCAGCTTGTTACTCACCGCCGCCCTGCTCGGCGACGCCGGCGTCGCGATCGGCGCCTTCGGCGCCCACGGCTTGCGCGCGCGGCTCGATGCTCGCGCGCTCGAAGTCTGGGAGACGGCGGTGCGATACCACCTCGTGCACGCCGTCGCGCTGCTTGCGCTCGCGCTCTCGCCGTACGCGCCTGCGCTGCGCGGCGCGGGCTGGCTCTTCGTCGCGGGCATCGCGCTCTTCTCGGGCTCGCTCTACGCGCTCGCGCTCGGTGGTCCGCGCTTGCTCGGGCCGATCACCCCGCTCGGTGGACTCGCCTTCATCGCGGGCTGGCTGTGGATCGCGAAGGTGGCGCTGTCGCGCGGGTGACGCCGTTCGCCCCCCTCAGTTCAGGATCGCGGTGACGCTCAGTACGGCGGGGTTGCCCTCTGTCCACGTCGGCACGAGTACGCGCTCCGCGATGCGCCAGCCCGCGCGCGTGCGCTCCCACTTGTCGAGGTAATGGCCACCGACGGTGTATCGCTCGCCGTTCTTGACGTGCTCGGCGCACAGGTAGGTGGTCGAGGTGGCGCGATTGCCGTCGAGCTTCACGTCGATCGAGCTGAAGCGGTGCTGACTCAGATCGAGCGGATCGAGGGCGCGCGCGCAATAGCGCCCGGCTTCGTCGGCACCGGTGAGCCAATCCGCCGCGCCGTACTTCACGCGCACGTCGGGCTTCATGCACTCGTGCAGTCGCGCGTAGTCGCGCGAGTCGATCGCGTGGCCGTAACAGATCACGCCGTCCTCGATCGCGCGCCGATCCGCCAGCATACGGATCGTCGCCGCGAGAGACGCGCTGCCTCCCGCGGGCGCGCCCACGCTGCGTTTCTTCGCTGCGCCCCGCTGCGGCCGCCGCGCACGCAGAGCCGCCTTCGGCTTCCGGGTTCCCGCTCGCTTCACCTTGCGCGCCACCGCGTCACCTCCACCTTCAGCGCGCAACTCGCGGGCCGATCGGCGTAAGATGCGCCCACATGTCCACGCTGCGCTACGGCGCCAAGCTCAACGTCTTGCTGGTCACCAAGGGCCACCCGTTCGCCCGCGACGCCTTCCACGC
>JANNKN010000112.1:0-5337 GCA_031396315.1 Deltaproteobacteria bacterium | reverse complement strand
GTCGCGCATCGGCGAGCCGCTCCGCCCAACCACCCACCTGTAGGTCCGAGCCGCCTCCAGGCTCGCCCCGCTGGCCCCAGCAGGGCCGCCTGCTGCGTGGCTGGGATCGGGGCGTTTTTTGCCCGCCATTCTCGAGCGCAGCGCCTCAAGGCGGGCCCTCTCACGGCCGAAACAAGGCTGACGCCGTGAGGGGACTCCAAGCGATGGCCCTGAATCTCGATGAGATCCTGAAGGTCGCCCTGAAGGGCGGCGCTTCGGACATCCACGTGAAGTCGGGCTTGCCGCCGATGTTTCGCGTGGACGGAGCGCTCGTGCCGTTGAAGAACGGCGAGCGCCTGTTGCCCGAAGAGACGACCCGGATCGCTCAGGGAATCATGAATGAGGTGCAGCGCGCTCGCTTCGAAGAGAAGCGTGAGTGCGACCTCGCGTACGGAATCGCCGGCCTCGGCCGCTTCCGCGTGAACGTGTTCCAGCAGCGCGGCACCACCGGCTGCGTGTTCCGCGTAATTCCGTTCGGCGTGAAGACGATGGAGCAGCTCGTTCTGCCGAAGGTGATCGAGAAGATCGCCATGGAGCAGCGCGGTCTCGTGCTCGTCACCGGCACCACCGGCTCCGGGAAGTCGACGACGCTCGCGTCGATGATCGACCACATCAACACGAACCGAACGTGTCACATCATGACGATCGAGGACCCGATCGAGTTCTTGATCCGCGATCGCCGCTCGATCGTGAATCAGCGCGAGATCGGCGTCGACACGCAGACGTTCTCGAACGCATTGCGCGCCGCGCTGCGCCAGGATCCCGACGTGATCCTCGTCGGTGAGATGCGCGATTTCGAGACGATCGAAACTGCGATCACCGCAGCCGAGACGGGTCACCTCGTGATGAGCACGCTGCACACGCTCGACGCGACCGAGACGATCAACCGCATCATCTCGGTGTTCCCCCCTTACCAGCAAAAGCAGGTGCGTCTGCAGCTCTCATCGATCCTCAAGGCGGTGATCTCGCAGCGCCTCGTGCCGCGCGCCGACGGCAAAGGTCGCGTGCCCGCGCTCGAGGTGATGATCGCCTCCGCGCGCGTCAAGGAGTGCATCTCCGACAAGGACCGCACCAAGGAGCTGCACGATTCGATTTCGAAGGGCTTCACGTCCTACGGCATGCAGACTTTCGACCAGTCGCTGATGTCGCACGTGAAGAGCGGCCTCATCACGTATGACGAGGCGCTGAAGCACGTCAGCAATCGCGACGACTTCGCGTTGCGCTTCAAGGGCATCGCCTCGACCTCGGACGGCACCTGGGACGATTTCGAGGGCGAGGAAGGCAAAGGCGAGAAGGACGACGGCGGCAAGGGCGGCGCAGGCGGCCCGGAGTTCACCCAGCGCTTCTAGCGGCCCGGGCTCGTCCTTTCGCCGCTCTCCGCGCGCTCCGTCCACAACCTCCTTCGGAGCACTTCGCCGCGCGTTCGCGCTGTTAGATTCCGCCCCTTCTCTGCCTCGAAGGGGAATTCGTGCCGACGCCGCGCTCCGCCCATGACATCCGCGAGTCCTTCCTCGAATTCTTCGAGTCGAAGGCGCACACGCGAGTCGCCAGTTCTTCGCTCGTGCCGAGCGACGCGACGCTGCTCTTCACCAACGCCGGCATGGTGCCCTTCAAGCGCGTCTTCACCGGCGAGGAGACGCGCCCCTACAAACGCGCCACCACCACGCAGAAGTGCATGCGCGTCTCGGGCAAGCACAACGACCTCGAGGAGGTGGGCCGCAGCCCGCGCCACCACACGTTCTTCGAAATGCTCGGGAATTTCTCGTTCGGCGACTACTTCAAGCACGAGGCGATCGCGTTCGCGTGGGAGTTGATCACGCAGCGCTGGAAGATCGACCCGAAGGATCTCGTGGTCTCGGTCTACCACGAGGACGACGAGGCGGCAGAGATCTGGCAGCGCGAGATCGGCGTGCCGGCGCACAAGATCTACCGCCTCGGCGCGAGCGAGAACTTCTGGCAGATGGGCGACACCGGGCCGTGCGGCCCATGCACCGAGATCCACCTCGACCGCGGCGCGATTCCCGGCGTCGACAACGATGACCCGTCGAGCAGCTCGGGCCGCTTCCTCGAGTTCTGGAACCTCGTGTTCATGCAGTTCAACCGCGACGCGAGCGGCACGCTCACACCGCTGCCCAAGCCCTCGGTGGATACCGGCGCCGGCCTCGAGCGCGTGACGCAAGTGCTCTCCGGCTTCCGCAGCAATTACGAGACGGATCTGTTCACACCGATCCTCGCGCGCGCGCAGGAGCTGTCGGGCGTCACGCTCGGCCGCGGCGCCGAGAGCGATGTCTCGCTTCGCGTCGTTGCGGATCACGCGCGCGCCGTCACGTTCCTGCTCGGCGACGGCGTATTGCCCGCGAACGAGGGCCGCGGCTACGTGCTGCGCCGCATCCTGCGCCGCGCTTCGCGCCACGGCGTGCTGCTCGGGCTCGATCGCCCGTTCCTGCACACCGTTGCGGACGTCGTGATCGACGAGATGTCGCGCGCCTTCCCGGAGCTCGCCGAGCGCCGCGCGTTCATCACGGATCGCGTGCGCCGCGAAGAGGAGCGCTTCCTCGCGACGCTGAAGAGCGGCCTCGAGCTGCTCGAGGGCGAGATCGCGAACGTGAAGGCGAAGGGCGGAGCGGCGATTCCCGGCTCGGTCGTGTTTCGGCTCTACGACACGTTCGGCTTCCCCGTCGATCTCACGCAGGACGTGCTGAGGGCGCACTCCCTAACAGTCGACGAGGCGGGCTTCGCGGCCGAGATGGCGACGCAGCGCGCGCGCTCGCGAGAGGCGTGGAAGGGCAGCGGCGACGCCGGCGTCGCACAAATTTACGGCCGCATGGCGGCGGACCTCTCGACCGAGTTCGGCGGCTACGAGGCGCTGAACGGCGAATCGCGCGTGCGCGCGCTGATCGTGACCGGCGCCCCGGTAGACGATGCCGCGGCGGGCACTTCCGTCGAGATCGTCGTCGACGAGACGACCTTCTACGCGGAGAGCGGCGGCCAGGTGGGCGATCGCGGCACGATCGAGAGCGACGGGGGTGCGGCCGAGATTGCCGACACGCAGCGCCCGAGCGGCGCACTCGTCGTGCACCGAGGCCGCATCGCGCGCGGGGCGCTGCGCGTCGGCGACGCGGTGCGGCTCGCCGTCGACCCGGAGGCGCGCGCGGCCACGGTCCGTAATCACTCGGGGACGCATCTGCTGCACGCAGCGCTGCGCCAGGTGCTCGGCCCGCAGGCGATGCAGAAGGGCTCGCTCGTCTCTCCCGAGCGCTTGCGCTTCGATTTCACGCATGACGCGCCGCTCACCGAGGGCGAGCTCGAGCGCATCGAGGATCTCGCGAACGCGTGGATCGAGGCCAACGATGCGGGGCGCACGCGGCAGATGGGATACAAGGCCGCGATCGCAGCCGGTGCGGTCGCGTTGTTCTCGGAAAAGTACGGCGACGAGGTGCGCGTAGTCTCGTTCGGCGGCGTCTCGACCGAGCTGTGCGGCGGCACCCACGTGAAGGCGACGGGCGACATCGGCTTGCTCAAAGTGCTCGGCGAATCGGGCATTGCGGCAGGTGTGCGGCGGATCGAGGCCCTCACGGGGCTCGGCGCGCTCGCTCACCTGCGCGCGCAGGAGAAGAAGCTACGGCGCGTGAGCGAGCTCTTGAAGGTGCCGGTCGATCTGACGGGGGAGCGCATCGAGAAGCTGCTCGAGGAGCGCAAGGCAGCGGAGAAACAGATCGCGGAGCTGAAGCGCGCGAAGTTCTCGAGTGGCGGCGCAGAGGCCGGCCCGCAGACGAAGCAAATCGGCGCCGTGAACGTGCTCGTGCGCAGAGTCGAGGGCCTCGCTGCCGGCGATCTGCGCGGATTGGTGGACGACCTGCGCGGGCAAGTAAAATCCGGCGTCGTGCTCGTCATGTCCGCGGACGAAGGCAAGGTCGCGCTCGCGCTGGGTGTTACGCCGGATCTCAAGGACAAGCTCAAGGCCGGCGACCTCGTGCGCGAAATCTCCGCGATCGTCGGCGGGAAGGGCGGCGGTCGCCCAGACTTTGCCCAAGGCGGGGGTCCCGACGCGTCTCAGCTCGATGCCGCGATCGAGCGCCTCTACGCGCTGATCGAAGCGGCGAACGCGTGACGCTGCCTTACGTCGCGAGCCCGTTCGCTCCGCGGCGCAGGACGACGCGCGTGGTGCGCGTCGGCGACGTCGCGATCGGCGGCGCGAATCCGATTCGCGTGCAATCGATGACGACGACCGACACGCTCGACACGCGCGCGACCGCGGATCAGACGGAGCGCCTCGCGGCCGCCGGCTGCGAGATCGTGCGCATCACGGCGCCGAGCCTACGCGACGCCGCGAACCTCGCGCAGATCAAGGCGGAGTTGTTACGTCGCGGCGTGCGCGTGCCGCTCGTCGCCGACATCCACTTCACGCCGAATGCGGCGCTGGAGGCGGCGCTGCACGTCGAGAAAGTGCGCGTCAACCCCGGCAATTACGCCGACAAGAAGCGCTTCGCGGCGCACGAGTACGGCGATGCCGAGTACGCCGATGAAGTCGAGCGCGTGCAAGCGCGCTTCAGGCCTCTGGTGCTTCGCTTGAAGCAGCACGGGCGCGCGCTGCGCATCGGCACGAATCATGGGTCGCTGAGCGATCGCATCATGAACCGCTTCGGAGACACGCCGACAGGCATGGTCGAGAGCGCGCTCGAGTTCCTGGCCGTGTGCGAGGGCGAAGCGTATTTCGACGTGATCTTCTCGATGAAGGCGAGCAACCCGCAGGTCGCCATCCAGGCCTACCGCTTGCTCGCGGCGCGGCTCGCGGAGCGCGCGGCTCAGCGCGGCGAGGATCCGTGGCGCGCCGAGTCGTACCCGTTCCACGTCGGCGTCACCGAGGCGGGCGACGGAGAGGACGGGCGCGTGAAGAGCGCGATCGGCATCGGCGCCCTGCTCGAAGACGGGATTGGCGACACCATCCGCGTCTCGCTCACCGAGGATCCCGTGAAGGAAATCCCGGTCGCGCGCACGCTTGCGGCGCGCTACGACGCGCGCGACGGCTCGGTCGCGCCCAGCGGCTCGCACGCCACGTTCACGGTCGACCCCTTCTCGCATACGCGGCGTGTTACGCACGCCGCCCACGGTTTCGGCGCGAGCGAGCCGGTGCGCGTGATCGCGTCGCTCGGCCCCGCACCGCAGAGCGCCGACGCGGCGGCGGACGACGTAGCGCGCGAGCTCGCGAGGCTCGGCGAGCTCGCCTGTGAGGGAATCGCGGTCGAGGCGCGCGACGCCGCCGAGCTCGCGCGCGCGCAGGCTCTGGCTGCGGCGCTC
>JANNKN010000108.1:0-2700 GCA_031396315.1 Deltaproteobacteria bacterium | reverse complement strand
GCCGCGTGCTTATGCGACGCTGCCCCGCGCATGGAATCCCAGCCGACGCTCGCCGCTCTCGACACGCGCTCGCGCAAGCCGCGCCGCGCCGACGACGGGCGCCTGGTTCGCGGCCGCAAGTCGCGCGCGAAGATTCGCGCTGCATTTCGCACTCTCTTCCGCGAGCACGGCTTCGACGCCACCACGCTGCGCATGATCGGCGACCGCGCCGGCATGGGCGCGAGCTCGATCTACCGCCACATCCGCAGCAAGGAAGAGCTGCTCGTCGAGGATCTCACCGAGCTCCAAGACGAGGCCTGGAAGCGTTTTCGCGCCGCGGAGCCGCGCCTGCTCGCCGCGCGCGAGCGGCTGCGCCGCTTCCTCGACGCCGAGCACGCGCTGCTCGCGCAGGATCGCGACTTCACCGTGATCATGCTGCGCGCGACGACGCACCCCGAGGCGCGCGTCGCGAAGCGCGTGCTCGCGCTGCAAGATCGCACGATCGGGCTCGTCGCCGAGATCCTGCAGTCCGCGCGCGCGCGCAAGGAGCTGCAGCGCGACGCCGACGTGCTCGCCGCCGCGCGCACCATCCTGTACGTGACGAACGGCGCGCGCATCGCGTGGGCGAACGGCCAGCTCGATGCCGAAGAGTGTCGCGACGCGATCGCAGCGGCGGTGGATCTGCTGTTCGAAGGGATCGCCGCAAGGCCGCAGCCCACCGAGTAGGCACGCGAGCGGCGCAGCTTCTTCGCGTCGCGCGCGAGCGAGCACACGAACGAGGAGATCCGCGATGTCCGCGCCCGCAGTCACCCCGACGCCCGACATCCTCGCGGTCCACGCAGCGCTCCAGCCCGAGAAGCTCGCCGTCGTCGACGATCGGGCGGATGGCGTGCTCACGCGTTGGACCTATGCGGAGCTGAACCGCCGTGTGAACCGCCTTGCGAGCCACCTGCGCGCGGCGGGCATCCAGCCGAAAGACCGTGTCGTGTGGTGTGGCCAGAACTCGCCCGGCGTCGTCGCGATCACGCACGCCGCGCGCAAGCTCGGTGCCACCGCGGTACCGCTCAACTATCGCCTCACCGCCGACGAGGCCGCCTACATCGTCGACAACTGCGACGCGGTGTTCGTATGGACGGATGCCGAGTTCGCAGGACTGTTCGAGGAGATCCTGCCGCGCTGTCCGAAGCTGAGAGCGATCGCGGTGTTCGGCGGCGCGCCGCGCGCAGGACAGCTCGCAGGCGACGTGTTCCTCGAAGCCGGTGACGAGAGCGAGCCGAGGCCGCCGGGCGTGGAAGCCACGAGCATGATCTACACGTCGGGCACCACGGGGAATCCGAAGGGCGCGGTGCGCGGCGCCGGCGACCCCGCGCAGTCGCGCGCGCTGGTCGAGCATCTCGGTTACCGCCCCGACGACGTCTATCTCCCGACCGGCCCGCTCTATCACTCGGGCCCAGGCGGCTTCATGGGCATCGCGTACGCGCTCGGCCAGACGGTCGTGCTGCAGCGCAAGTTCGACGCCGAGGATTGGCTGCGGCTCGTCGCGACGCATCGCGTGACGAGCACCTTCAGCGCGCCGACGCCGATCCGCCTGATCGTGAACCTGCCCGACGCGGTGAAGGCGAAGTACGAGCGCAGCTCGATGCGCGTGATGGTCGCCAACGCCGCACCGTGGTCGTTCGCGCTGAAGCAGGCGTACGTCCGCGACTTTCCGCCGAGCTCGCTATGGGAGGTGTACGGCTCGACGGAGCTGGGCGTCGACTGCGTGCTCCGGCCCGAAGATCAGATGCGCAAGCCGGGCTCCTGCGGGCAAGCTGCGCCAGGCGTCGAGCTCGCGCTGTTCGACGACGACGGCAACCGCGTCACGGAGACCGGCAAGCCCGGCGAGCTGTTCGTGCGCAGCAAGAGCGTGCTCAGCACCTACCACAAAGCCCACGACAAGTTCCTCGCCGACACGCGCGGCGACTACCACACCGTCGGCGACGTCGCGTACTTCGACGAAGAGGGCTTCTACTTCATCTGCGACCGCAAGAAGGACATGATCATCAGCGGCGGCATGAACGTGTATCCCGCCGAGATCGAATCCGCGCTCGACCATCACCCCGACGTGATGGACTGCGCGGTGTTCGGAATCCCGTCCGAGGAGTGGGGCGAGCTCGTCCACGCCATCGTCGTCGCGCGGCCGGGCTCGGATCTGACGGCTGCGCAAGTGGGCGACTTCGCTCGCAAGCACCTCGCCTCATACAAGGTGCCGCGCTCGATCTCGTTCCTGCCCGAGCTCCCGCGCACGGGCTCGGGCAAGATCCTCAAGCGCGTGCTGCGCGAGCCGTACTGGAAGGACAAGAAGACGCGGGTGTGAAGCGTCGGTGCGCGGCGCGTGTGCTCTAATGCGTGACGATGATCGATAGCGAGCAAGGCTTCAGCGGCGACGAAGCGATTCTGCTCGCAGTATGCGCCTTCGTGTCGCTGCTCGGGATATGGCGCTGGCTGACGAGGCTGCGCCCGATCTCGAAGCTCGGCGCGAGCCCGTGGCTGCGAGTGCCGATGTACGCCGCGGTCGCGCTCGGCTTCGCTGCGCTGTGGCATGTGATCTGGAACTGGGCCGACGCCGACATTCCCGCGTTCAGCGGCTACGTGTGGCTCGTGCTCGCGATGGGCGGGACTTGGCTCGTCGGAGCGGTCGCGGTGTTTCCGTGGCTCGGCATCGGACTTCGCGACGACGCC
>JANNKN010000092.1:0-1881 GCA_031396315.1 Deltaproteobacteria bacterium | reverse complement strand
CTCGCGCGCTACGAGAGCTGGGTGTTACGGCGCAGCCTCGCGCACCACGGTGGCCGCCGCGCCGAGACGGCGCGCGCGCTCGGCCTCACGCGCGAAGGCCTCCACAAGAAGCTGAAGCGACTCGGTGTCGTCTGACGAAGGCGGGCGGAAATGCGCGGCAGACCGCGCGCAGGTGGAGCCCGCTCAAGGGGTCAGCGCCAACTGCGCCCGCCAATACGCCTCGACCTCCGCCTCGGGTATCGGGCGGCTCATCAGGTAACCCTGCAGCTCGTCGCAGCCCCAGGATGAAAGCAGATACGCCTGCCCGGCCGTCTCGACGCCCTCCGCGACCACGCGCAGCCCGAGCGCGCGTCCCATCGCGACGATCGCGGCAGTCAGGGCGCGATCGGTTTCGCTCTCCGTGATGCGCGAGACGAAGACGCGATCGACCTTCAGCGTGTCGACGGGCAACGTGCGGAGGTAACCGAGGCACGAGTAGCCCGTACCGAAATCGTCGATCGCAATCCGCACGCCGAGCGCGCGCAGCGCTTGGAGAGTCTCGAGCACGTTGCGCGTACCGCCCACCAGCGTGCTCTCGGTGATCTCGACCTCGATGCGGCGCGGATCGATGCCGGCGGCCTGCGCGTGCGCGAGCAGGCGTTCGGCGAGCGGCTCACCGCGCAACTGCCGGGCCGAGACGTTCACCGACAGCGTCGCGGCGGGCAGACCCGCGTCGTCCCAGCGCCGCACCGTCTCGCAGGCGTGCTGAAGCACCCAGTCACCGATCGGCACGATCAGGCCCGTGTCCTCGGCAACGGCGATGAAGTCGCCCGGCAAGATCAGGCCGCGCTCGGGGTCCCGCCAGCGCAGCAGCGCCTCGAAGCCCACCAGCTTCCCCGTCGCAGCCGCGACGCGGGGCTGCAGGTGCAGCTCGAGCTCGCCGCGCTCGGCCGCATCGCGCAGCCGCCCCTCCAACTCGATGCGCCGCATCGCCGTCTCGCCAAGCGAGCTCGCGTAAAACTGAAACTCGTTCCGGCCGCGTTCCTTCGCGTGGTACATCGCGACGTCGGCGTTGCGCAGCAACTGTTCGGAATCGGCGCCATCGAGCGGCCAGACCGTGATCCCGATGCTCGCGCGCACCAACACCTGACGACCGTCGAGCTCGAATGGCTCGACCAGCGCGTTCTGGATGCGGCGCGCGACCTTCGCGAGATCCTCGGGCTTCTTGACTGCCGGCACGAGCACCGTGAACTCGTCGCCGCCGAGGCGCGAGATCGTGTGCTCGTCCATGTTACGCCCGCGCGCGAGCGCATCGCTCAACCGCACACACGAGCGCAACCGGTCCGCAGCCGCGAGCAACAGCCGGTCGCCCACCGAATGGCCCATCGTGTCGTTGATGCGCTTGAAGTGATCGAGGTCGAGGAACAACACCCCCACCGAGCCCCCTTCGCCTCGGGCACGCTGGATCGCGGCGTCGAGCTGCTCGCGAAACAACGCGCGATTGCCGAGGCCGGTGAGCGGATCGTGGTACGCCATGAAGCGCACTTGTTGGTGTGTGGCCTGGGCGTCGGTGACGTCCTGCATCGCGAGATCGAGGAACGACGGCGAGCCGTCGCTTCCGACGATCAATCCCGTCGCCGTCTGAAAGACGCGCTCGCCGATGCCGACGACGTCGATCCGGAAGCGCTCCGGGAACGCGAGCTGACCCTCGCGCGCCAGCCGAAGCCCGTTCGAGAACGGAGCGCGGTCGTCGGAATGAATTCGCCCCATCAGCTGGGACGCCGTTCGCTCCCCACACGTCCTCTTCGGCTACGACATGAAACGCGGCTCAAACGGCATCTGGTACGCCACCGGCCTCTTCGCCAGCCGCTAAATCGCGGCATTCACTCTCCGCCGCATCCA
>JANNKN010000037.1:0-6175 GCA_031396315.1 Deltaproteobacteria bacterium | reverse complement strand
GGTTCCTATTTTCTCCTTGGGCGGGCGGGGGGTTCCGCCCTACCGCCACGCGCGGGGAGCTTCCGCGCCGTGCTTGGGGTGCCGCTCGGCGCGACCCACCGGCGTTAGGCGCCAAGCACACGTGGCCGACAAGCTCCGGATTCTGATCGCCGACGACGTGGCTTTCTTCCGCCGCGTCGTCGCAGATGTGCTCCGGACCCTCCCGGACGTCGAGCTGGTCGCGTCCGTCGAGAACGGCCGGCGCGCACTCGACCGCATCTCGGAAGGCGACATCCAGCTCGCGATTCTCGACATCGAGATGCCGGAGCTCGATGGCCTCTCGGCCGCGCGCGAGATCGCACGGCTCCATCCCAGCGTGCAAGTCGCGATCCTCTCCGGCGCGGCGAGCGCGCGACGCACGATGGAAGCACTCGCGAACGGTGCGATCGAACTCATTCGCAAGCCGGATGGCGCAGACGCGCAGGTGCGCCTGCGCAAGTCGCTCGAGCGTGTGATCGATTCCGCGCGGGCCGTGCGCACCGCGCAGGAGCGACAGAAGGCGCGAACCGTCTTGCCGATCGCGGCGATCCCCCTCACCCTCGCATCGCCCGAAGCCGCGCGGCCGCGAGTTCGAAAACTCCCCCGCAAGTTCGACCTCGTGCTGATTGGTGTCTCGACCGGCGGCCCGAAGGCACTGCTCCAGCTCATCCCGAGCCTGCCCGCGGATCTCCCGTGCCCGCTTCTGGTGGTCCAGCACTTATCGGCCGGCTTCACCGCTTCGCTCGCCGAGAGCCTCAGCCGAACGAGCAAACTCCCAGTCACCGAGGCTGCCGACAGCGAAACGATCACGCCGGGTCGCGTGATGTTTGCGCCCGGTGGGGTCCACATGCAGCTCGCCGAAGGAGTGAGCGGCGCCGCGCCGACAGTTCGCCTCACCGAGACGCCCCCCGTGAACGGCTGCCGGCCTTCGGTGGACGTACTCTGGAATTCTGTCGCCGCGAACTTCCATGGCGAAGTGCTCGGCGTCGTACTCACGGGCATGGGTCGCGACGGACGCGACGGGATGATGGCGCTGCGCGCGCGCGGCGCTCATTGCATCGCGCAAGACGAAGCGACGAGCGTGGTGTGGGGCATGCCGGGTGCGGTCGTCGACGCTGGACTTGCGGATGAAGTCCTCCCGCTCGACGCCATCGCTGCGCGCATCGAATTGCTCGTCATGCACCGGATCGCCAACCCTGCGCGAACTGAAGCTGACCGCAGGCGAGAAGTGGCGCTCAGGGCTCAAGCACCACTTTGATCGCGCCCGCCGCGCGATCGCGCGCCGTCGCGAACGCTTCGGCGGCCGCCTCGAGCGGGAAGCGGTGCGTAATCAGCAACTCGCCGAGCGCCGGCTGCGCCGCGAGCAGCGCCGCGGCCGCATCGACGTCGCGGCCCTGCGCACTGCGCCCGTACATCGAGGCGACCGTGAGCGCGAGCTCCTTCGCCACGAACGCGAAACCCGGCAGCGCCATCGGCCCCCAGGCGGCTGCGAGTAATAACAAGATCCCGTTCGGCCGTAACACCTCGGCGCATTGCGCGAGCGACTCGGTCGTGCCCGCGCAGTCGATCGCGACGTCCGCCTCTGCGCCGGTAAGCGGCCTCGCACCAAGACGTGCGCCGGCTTCGCGCTGGCGATCGTGGCGCGCGGCGAGAAACACTCGGCAACCCGCGGCGACGGCGGCGGCTACCGCGCACAAGCCGATCGCGCCGCCGCCCACGATTGCGACGCGCTCGCCGCCGCGGATGGCCGCGCGGCGCAGACCATGCACCGCCACCGCGAGCGGTTCGACGAGCGCGGCGTGGCGGGGATCGAGGCCGCGCGGCAGCGCGACGAGGCAGCGCTCCGGCACGAGGATCTCGCTCGCCATGCCACCGTCGCGGCCGACGCCGTAGATGATCTCGATGCCCGCGCGGCACACCTGATAATCGCCTGAGCGGCAGAACTCGCAGACACCGCACGGCGCGACCGGCTCGATCGCGACGGGCGTGCCGTCCGCGAGCTCGCCGGCGATCTCGTGCCCCGGGATGCCCGTGATCGGGAAGCCGCCCGCGAGCATCGCGAGGTCGCTCCCGCAGATGCCGCACGCGGTCACGCGCACCCGCACGCCATTGCCGCGCGGCGCGTCCGCTTCCACCACGCGCACGGCCCCCGCCTCGTATCGCACCGCTCGCATGGCTCGCTTCCCTTCAAGGCTGGGCAGGGCATCGCCCGCGCGCGCCGAAGCTACGCCAACATGCGCGCGCCGCATGATTCGCATGGGCGGGAACCTTCACGAGCTGCCGAGCGCCTCGCCGGACGCCGCTAGGTCGTCGAGTGTCATTCGCATCGGGCTGGAACATTTATGAGCTGCATCGCCGCGTGGACGTGCATGCGGCGCTCGCGCAGTTGCGCGATGAAGCGGCGGTGCACGCACTGCCCGGCGGCGTGTTCGTGGTGACGCGCTTCGCGGAGGCGGAGCGCGCACTGCGCGCGCCAGAATTGACTGCGGGCAGCGGCGTCGCGGAATCGTTCGGCGCGCGCGCGGGCCTGCTGCACGACGTGATGACGCACTGGCTGATGGCGCAGGACGGCGCCCCGCACGACCGAGCGCGTGGGCTCGTGCGCCGCGAGTTCACGCCGCGGCGCGTGCTGGCGCTGCACCCGTTCATTGCGCGCACTGCGGAGCGCCTCGCGCACGAGGTCGCGCGCGACGCCGCTCGCGGGCGCGTCGATCTCGTCGCGCGCTTCGCGTTCGCGCTGCCCTCGGAAGTAATCCGCGAGCTGTTCCGCATCGAGCCCGATGCGTGGCGCGAGCGCGTCGAGCCGCTCTTCGCAGCGGGCGCCGAGAACGCAGAAGCCGGCGGTTTCCTCGAAGCGCTCACGCATTTCTTCTTCGAGCAGAATGCGCACGCGGCGAGCGCACACCCTGAAGGCCTGCTCGCGCGGCTGCGCGCGCCGGATCCGGAGCTCGGCGCGCTCTCGGAGCTCGAGATCGTCGCCAACGCCGTGCTGCTCGTCTCTGCCGCGATCGACACGACGACGGGCCTGATCGCGAACGCGCTGCTCTGCCTGCACCGCGCTCCCGAGCAGCTCGCGCGAGTGCGCGCCAACGCCTCGCTGCTCGCGAATGCGGTGGAGGAGACGCTGCGCTTCGAGCCGCCCGCGCTCTCGTGCAGCCGCTTTGCCGCGCGCCCAATCGAGCTCGGCGGAGCCGCGATTCCTAAAGGTGCGAACGTGCTCGTCTCGATCGCCGCCGCCAGCCGCGACCCCGCGCGCTACGCCGCCCCTGACACCTTCGATCTCGCGCGCGCTCCCGAGCGCTCGCTGGCATTCGGCGGCGGGCGTCATGTGTGCCTCGGCGCGGCGCTCGCGCGGCTCGAAGCCGAGCTCGCGCTGGGCGCGTTGCTGCGCGCCGCGCCGGCGCTCGCGCTCGACTGCGATGTCGCGTGGCGCACGGACAGCCCGACCGTGCGCGCGCCGCGTGCGCTATGGGCGAACGCATGAAGCCGCAAGATGCGAGCCTGCTCGATCCCGCGGTGCAGCAGAATCCGTACGCTTATTACGACGCGCTGCGCGAACAGGCGCCCGTCTACTTCATGCCCGAGATCAACGCGTTCGTCGTGACGCGCTATCGCGATCTCCAGCACGTGCTCTCGCATCCCGAGATCTGGTCGAACGACCTGCTCGGCAAGGCGGGCTTCTCGATGTTCCGGCATGCGGAGGCCGCCGAGTTGCTCGCGCGCGAGGGTTTCCCGCGCAACACGAAGCTGCAGACCGATCCGCCCGAGCATCGCGGCTTTCGCGCGCTCGTGAACAGCTCTTTCACTGCGGGCCGCGTGCGCGCGAGCGAGCCGTTTCTGAACGCGATCGTGGCGCGGCTCGCAGACACGCTGCGCGGTGCGCGCGAGTGCGAGCTGATCGCGCAGTTCGCAGCGCCACTGCCGATGTACGTGATTGCGGATCGCCTCGGACTGCCGGCCCAGGACGTGCCGCGCATCAAGCACTGGAGCGACGCGTGGGTCGAGCCGCTCGGCTTCACGCTGACGCGGGAGCGCGAGCTAGAAGTTGCGCGGCTCGGGCTCGAACTCCAGCGCTACCTCGCCGCGCAGATGGCCGCACGCGAGCGCGAACCGCGCGAAGACATCCTCAGCGATCTCGTGCACGGCACGCTGCCCGACGGCTCGCGCCTCGCGCCTGCGGATCGGATGGGGATCGCAGAGCACCTGCTCGTCGGCGGGCACGAAACGGCGACCAGCGCGATCGCTTCGGGAATGTTGTTGTTGGCGCGCAACCCCGATGTCGCGGACGAGCTGCGCCGCGAACCCATGCTGATGCGCGGCTTCGTCGAAGAAGTGCTGCGCCTCGAATCGCCGAGCCAAGGATTCTTCCGATACGCGCAAGCCGATGGTGAGGTCGCGGGCGTCGCAATCCCGCGCGGTGCGATGCTGCACGTGCGCTTTGCGGCCGCGAACCGCGATCCCGCGGTGTTCGCGAACCCGAGCGCGCTCGACCTGCGCCGCTCGAACTCCGGGGCGCACATGGCGTTCAGCCAGGGCGAGCACCACTGCATTGGCGCACCGCTCGCGCGCCTCGAGCTGCAGCTCGCGTTCGCTGCGTTGCTCGAGCGCCTCGACGAGATCGCGCTCGCCCCGGGCTGCGTGCCCGAATACCTGCCGGGCCTCTCGCTGCGCACGCTGCGCGAGCTGCGCATCACCTACCAGCCTCGCCCGTAACAAGGAGACTCGCATGCCCGCTGGCGCCCCGCGCGCGACACTCACGACCGAGGCGACCGAGCGGCTGCTCGCAGCCGCCGCCGCGAAAGCGCGCGAGCTCGGCATCCGCGTACACATCGCGGTGATGGATTCCTCCGCGCTGCTGATCGGCTGGCTCAGCTTCGAAGGCGCGCCGCGCATCGCGGCTCACACGGCTCACGGCAAGGCATTCACCGCGGTGAACACCGGCATGTCGACGCTCGCGTGGAAGCAGTATGTCGAGAGCATTCCGGCGAGCGAGCAGCGCATCATCGAAAGCGTCGGCGGCTACATCGCGGCCGATGGCGGCTACCCGATCCTCGAGCGCGGCCAGTTGTTGGGCGCGATCGGCGTCTCGGGCGCGGATCAGGAGCGCGACGCCGCCGTCGCGAAAGCCGCGATCGCTGCACTTGGGATCGCCCCGGCGTGACGCTGAACCGCGCACTTCATGAAAGGAACGCACTGCGATTACGCCCGCGGTACAGACGATCGGCCTGCTCGTGCTCTCGAACCTGTTCATGACTGCCGCGTGGTACGGGCACCTGAGAACGCTCGCGGACAAGCCGTGGTGGGTCGCCGCGCTGATTTCGTGGGGCATCGCGTTCTTCGAGTATCAGCTGCAAGTGCCGGCGAACCGCATCGGCTTCGGCGTAATGACATTGCCGCAGCTGAAGATCCTGCAGGAAGTGATCACGCTGGTCGTGTTCGTGCCGTTCGCGATTGGGTTCATGCGCGTCCCGATCGGGCTCGACTTCCTGTGGGCAGCGCTCTGCTTGCTGGGCGCGGTGTTCTTCATGTTCCGCGGCGTCGTGGCGCCGCTCTAGGCGCGCGGTTCGGGCGCTGCGAGGCCCCTATGGATGGGCGGTCCAGCCGAGCCCCCGAGGGTCGTGGTGGGTTCGCGCGTTAGCCTGCGCCCTGCATGAAACCTCGCCGCCAGCGCTGGGTTCGACCTCACGGAGGACCGCGCATGCGCCGTCTCGCATTGGGTTTGTCGGTCGCTCTGCTCGCGCTCGCCTGCGCGACGCCACAACGGCCAGTGCTCTACCCGAACAGGCAGCTCGAGCGCGTCGGCCGCGAGCATGCGCAGCAAGATGTCGATGAGTGCCTCGCGCTCGCCGCGCAAGATGTTGGCGCCGGTGATCGCAACACCGGCGAGGGCATGGCCAAGCGCACCGCCGCGCGCACCGCGACCGGCGCAGCAACCGGCGCAGCCGTCGGCGCGGCGGTCGGGCGCAGCGCCGCGCGCGGCGCAGCCGGAGGCGCAGCGGGTGCCGCCACGCACTCGGTGGTGGGCGCGATCTTGCACCCGAGGCGCGGACGACGCGGCGGCCCCGATCCGGTGTTTCGCCGCTACGTCGACCGCTGCCTGCACGAGCGCGGCTACGACGTGCTCGGGTGGCGAAAGCCCTGAGCCCGGCTCGCCGCG